>JBOFCW010000068.1:0-34316 GCA_051646395.1 Bacteroidales bacterium | reverse complement strand
AATGCGGCAATTCGCTGATCAATGAAGAACGTTGTTATTGCCTGCATTGCAATCAGCGACTTCCCCGAACCCGTTTTCATGAACAAGCGGGAAATTTGGCGGAACAGCTTTTCTACGGCCGTTGTGAGGTAGAGAGGGTAGCCTGCTTTTGTTATTTCGAAAAAGGAGGCTCCTTCCGCGAGGCAATCCATCGGTTCAAATACCACGATTCACCGCGTACCGCATTCAATCTGGGTGCACTCTATGCCCGCGAACTGCAATCCATCGGTTGGCAAGTCCCGATCGACATCCTCCTTCCTGTCCCATTGCATTGGATCAAACAGCTGAAGCGGGGCTATAACCAAAGCGAATGGATTGCCCGTGGCGTCGGTAGCGTTTGGCAAAAACCGATACGCACCGACATTCTGATAAAAAGACATCACACGCCGAGTCAGACCCGTAAAAGCATATACGACCGATACCTCAATGCATCAGCCGGGTTCAAACTCAAAAAGAAACAAAACCTGGAGGGAAAACACATCCTGCTAATTGACGACGTACTCACATCCGGATCCACCCTCGAAGCATGCATATCAGCCTTACAGCAAATCCCTCAGGTTAAAATCAGTATCCTCACTCTTGGATTCGCCGAATAATACCCTATCTTTGTGAGGCTTAAAAACAGCCGCATTATACTTTTAAATTAATTATATACAAATGATATCGCCCTACTCACCCTCAGGTGGGATACCCGATAAAAGGTATGTAAAGGCGCATTTGTACCTTAATATAAATATCAAATATATCCAAATGAAAAGTCCAGAACGTTTAGTAGCCGAAAAGCTATTGGCAATCAAAGCACTTAAGTTACAGCCAAACAACCCTTTCACATGGGCCTCAGGCTGGAAATCGCCAATCTATTGCGACAACCGCAAGACATTGTCTTATCCGGATGTTCGTAATCTGATCCGTATTGAACTTTGCCGTACGATCCTTGAAAACTTCCAGAATATCGATGCAATCGCAGGTGTTGCTACAGGAGCTATCGCGCAGGGAGCACTGGTTGCGGATGCACTGGGATTACCATTCGTATATGTTCGCGCAACTCCGAAAGACCATGGTTTGGAAAACCTGATCGAAGGTGATTTGCGTCCGGGACAGCGTGTTGTGGTTATCGAAGACCTGATCTCTACTGGTGGAAGCAGCCTTAAAGCTGTTGATGCTATCCGGAATAACGGATGCGAAGTAGCTGGTATGGTCGCTATCTTCTCTTACCTGTTCCCGGTTGCACAGCAAAAATTCGAAGAAGCAGACGTTCGCCTGATCACATTAAGCAATTACGAAGCTGTTCTTGAAGAGGCGGTAGCTACCGATTTCATTCAGGCTTCTGATTTGGAAACATTGAAAGAGTGGCGCAACGATCCTGCGGCATGGAATCCTTCTAAATAATCCCCAGACAGGCACATGGCAACATTTGAAAGTCCGGTAAAAACAATAGCAGCCTCACAAGAGGCTGTTTACAATAAATTTTCGAATCTCAACAACCTGGGGCTGATCAAGGATCGTATCCCTCAGGATAAAATCAAGGATTTTGAGTTCGACAGCGATTCAGTAAGCTTTTCGGTAAGCCCGATCGGCACATTGGGGATGCGCATCATTGAACGCGAACCGGTGAAAACCATCAAGTTCGAATCCGAAAAATCACCCATCCAATTCAATCTCTGGATACAGCTTATCAGCACAGGACCGTATGAAACGAAAGTCAAACTTACCCTGAAGGCTGAACTGAGCATGTTCATCAAACCGATGGTTTCGAAACCATTGCAAGACGCCCTCAACAAGATGGCAGACATGATGACGATGCTTCCTTATTAATTCACACTTTCATCTTTACAGATCATGAAGCTTTGGGAGAAAAGCACGAAAGTGAATCATGAAATAGAACGTTTCACGGTCGGCAAAGACCGTGAAATGGATCTATACCTGGCTCCTTTCGACGTATTGGGCTCGATGGCCCATATTACCATGCTCGAATCGATCGGCTTGCTTACCGCCGAAGAGCTAAACCTGCTGATGGCCGAGTTGCGCAACATCTACACCCTTGCCCTCACCGATCGGTTTATCATAGAAGACGGCATCGAAGATGTCCATTCTCAGGTAGAACTCATGCTCACCCGCAAATTGGGCGATATGGGTAAAAAAATTCACAGTGGCCGCTCACGCAACGACCAGGTCCTGGTCGATCTGAAACTGTTTATGCGCCATGAGATCCGCGAAATCACACTCCTCAGCCAGCAGTTATTCCAAACCCTCATCCGCCAGAGCGAAAAGTATTCTCAAACCCTGATGCCGGGATATACCCATTTACAGATTGCGATGCCCTCCTCTTTCGGACTTTGGTTTGGTGCGTACGCAGAAAGTCTGATCGACGATCTGACCGTATTGCAGGCCGCTTACAAAGTAACCAACCGCAATCCGCTGGGATCGGCCGCAGGCTATGGCTCCTCTTTCCCCCTCAACCGCACGTTGACAACCGAACTACTCGGTTTCGATTCGATGGCATATAATGTTGTTTATGCACAGATGGGACGAGGCAAAACCGAACGGATCGTTGCTTCAGCACTGGGATCGATAGCCGGAACCCTTTCCAAACTGGCCTATGATGCGTGTATGTTCAGCTCGCAGAATTTCGGATTCATCAAGCTACATGATGCTTTCACTACCGGTTCGAGCATCATGCCGCACAAAAAGAATCCGGATGTTTTCGAACTTACCCGGGCCAAGTGCAATAAGATACAAAGTGTGCCGCAACAGATCATGATGATCGCCAACAACCTTCCTTCGGGTTATTTCCGCGATTTGCAGATTATCAAAGAAATCTTCCTGCCCTTGTTTGACGAACTAAAAGACTGTATTCGGATGGTCGATCTGATGATGGAACATATCGAAGTGAACGAGCAAATCCTGGACGACAACAAATACGATCTTATCTTCTCGGTAGAAGAAGTAAACCGGCTTGCTTCCGAAGGAATGCCTTTCCGGGATGCTTATAAGAAAGTAGGACTCGACATCGAATCGGGAAATTTCAGTTGCAAAAAAGAGGTATCTCACACGCACGAAGGCAGTATTGGCAATTTGTGCATTCCGCAGATCAACCTGCTGATGCAACAAGTAGTCGAAGGTTTCGACTTTGAAAAGGCTACCCAGGCCGTAAAATCATTGACCGGACAATAAGACCGGGAATTCTCATTCGCGATCGGTGCAGGAGAGGGATATCATTCCCTCCCGACATCTTTCGTTCTTCTTACTCAATTACATCCGATGAAACACCCTCTGCTTTTACTCTCTTTCTTATTTACGCTTTGCGCTTGCGACGAAAAAGTTGACAGCCTCATTCCCCGCAGCCGTGTCGAGATACAAATGAATACGCGTACTACGGCTCTCGACTTCATTCAACAGGGATATAAGATTATCAGCTCTCCCACACCCGAAGCTCCCTACATCGGTTTTGCCGGTGTTTTGGTTGTTAAAGGATATACTTACGAGTCCGAAGCATATGCCTATGATCTGGCATGCCCGGTGGAGATCAGCCGTTCGGTTCTCCTGAAAATGAAAGATGATTACAACGTGGTTTGTCCTTCTTGCAAATCGGAGTTCGATGTGATCCGTTATGGCAATCCGGCTCCCACTTCTGGTCCGGCAAAAGATCTGAAATTAATGTTGCGCCGTTACAATGCGCATTATTCCGAAAGCTCCTATTTATTAACCGTTTACAACTAAAAAACAGCAAAAACAGAGCAATACAGGGAATGCAAGACTAAATAAAATCAAAAAAAAGTAATCCTTTTATTTGGAACAACAGAAATTTGCCCTATATTTGCACACGCAAACGCGAAAATAGCTCAGTTGGTAGAGCACAACCTTGCCAAGGTTGGGGTCGCGGGTTCGAGTCCCGTTTTTCGCTCTCTCGGATGCCCGGATGGTGGAATGGTAGACACACAGGACTTAAAATCCTGCGACTATTGCAGTTGTGCGGGTTCAAGTCCCGCTCCGGGTACAGAAAAAGCCTTCTGATCGAAAGATCGGAAGGCTTTTTTTTATAACTACCAAACAAGACAAGACCAGAACCCAACCTGGTATTTATATTTATTCATCCGACGATATCGTCGCTTTTAACCCCTTGCATTATAACTACGATACAACCTTTGCTTCCGGCTTGTCTTTATTTGCTAGAATAGCGTAGAGTTCTCCGTTGGATAGACATGTTTCAAGAACAAGGCTGGTGCCGATATTTTGCGGAAATAGAATAGATCGGTCTGCGTGTGGCGACTGAAACAAACCCTGCAAATAAACATCCATACGAAAACCACTGAACACAACCTGCATATCATCTATATGATTATTTAGTGCATTTTTTTATTCAATCCAAACCTCAAAAACATCATCCATTTTTATGACTTTGATTACTTTGAAGTAATCCAGAATACCTTCAGGTAAACCCATCGATAAAAATTCAACCACCTCCATTCTTCTCAGTTTTAATTCGAGCGCAATGTTTATTACTCATCCAATAACAAACAACACTTGAGACTGACTCCAGAATTATCACCCATCCTGGGCGAACAAAAAAAGGCTTGATGATAAATCATCAAGCCTTTGCGGTATGGACGGGACTCGAACCCGCGACCCCCTGCGTGACAGGCAGGTATTCTAACCAGCTGAACTACCACACCGTTTGGAGTTTACTTTCGGTCATCATTGTTTCCCGATTGCGATGCAAATATAGGACATATATTTTTACTGTGCAACACCTGATTCAAAATTTATTAAATGTTTTTTCAATGAAACAATAAAAAAAACGTCTAATATTAAGATAATGTCCTATAAATCAAAAAACCATGAAAAAAATTAATTCAGTATTTTTTTATGAACCCTATTATTTATTTTCATGACTCATCCTTTCTGAAATCAAAAAACTAATATCTAATCCTATTTTTCAAAACATCGAACAATTGACTCTCGAATGAGGCCTCCAACTTTTGAATCCAAACAATAATAATTAAACACAAAAATACGCTATTCCTATTCGAACATCAGCTTACTTCAATCCACCTACCTCTTCAACCAGCTGTTCTTCATTCCTGAAATAAAAAAAACACATATACCGATAAGACTTTACAAACTGATAATGAATACAAAAGAAAAAAAGCCATTCATTTTAAATAAAAAAGTTTAGTCAAACTCTTGCAGAAACAAAAAAAACACTTACCTTTGCAACGCAATCGGGAATTAAAACCTGTTGCAACTGTCCTGGAGAGATGGCAGAGTGATCGATTGCAGCGGTCTTGAAAACCGCCGTACTGAAAGGTACCGGGGGTTTGAATCCCTCTCTCTCCGCTAGAGTTCTGAAAACAATTGTTTTCAGAACTCTTTTTTTATACCTATACCCCACCATTCCTCATTTTGGATCAGTCTCAGAAGTTGTGGTAATGTTAAATTTACTCTTTGCTCAAGCATAAATTTTAGCGAGTCGATATAGGAAAAATTTCACATCTGTCACACCCCTGAATCCAGCTCTAAAAGCTTTGATTTTGGCATTAAAAGACTCCGCCGAAGCATTTGTACTACGGTTGTTATAATAATTCAAAATCTCTTCCGAATAGCTTCGAATTGTATTAATCACCGTGTTAAAATAAGACCCCTTCAATCTTTTCTCCAGTTCCCCCATTTCGTTGTACCACAATCCTAACTTTGCCTTCGCAACCTCTTTTGTATATTTCTGATTATAAATACACCTGAGTTGGTGAATCATATCGTACGCAGCTTAATTATAATAGTGTGAGCCCGCCGTTTGATAGATATGTTTCATCAAGACTAAGGCTGGTGCCGATATTTTGTGGAAATAGAATATATCGGCCTATGTATGGCAATTGAGACCAACTCCGGTAATCGGAAAGATGTTCTTTATATTGTAATCAAAAAAAAGGTTCAGACCGGCATTAACCGATCCGAACCCAATACCTATTAGAAAATCAAGCCCCTATATTACTGGGCTGAAAGTTTTACTATCCCCGGCTTCAACCCTTTTCCTGAAACAGAAAGTTCGATATCACCTGGTTTCTCATCAGCCTGCACCAGCACAACAAGCTTACCGCTGAAAGCCTTCATCTTATTGGAATGGAAGACTGTCGTATCCGTAGGATCACCATTGGCGGCCGCACGATATTTACCGGCTCCTTTTACCCTGAATGAAAGTTCGGGCACAGCATTCAGACATGGATTCCCGTTTTTATCGACAACTGTCGCCGTAACGAAACTAATATCCTTGCCATCCGCCGAAATCGTCTGACGGTCAGCAGAAAGTTCAATCGCAAAAGGCTCACCTGATGTAACCATTTCTTTTTGTGCAGCCACTTTCCCGTTTTCATCATACGCTACTACTTTGACTGTGCCCGGCTCATATTGCGTGTCCATCCACATCAACCGGTAACGTTTGCATCGCTCAAGCGCAGACATTGCCTCTTTTGTTCCGGAAGCCTCCAGCCCGACAGATAGATCTTTCGTTCTGCGCCCCTGGCTTTTTCCATTTATAAACAATTCGGCCGAGGGATAGCTGGTGTAAACGAATACCGGAATCGTATCGCCCTCCTTACCTTTCCAGTTCCAGTGAGGAAGCATGTGTAATGTTTCTTCCTGCTTGTTCCAGTGGCTGCGGTAAAGATAATAACGGTCTTTCGGCAATCCGGCCAAATCAACGATTCCGAAAAGCGAGCTGTGGCTCGGCCAATCGCTATAATAAGGGGTCGGTTCACCCAGATAATCGAATCCGGTCCACACGAACTCACCAATCGTATAAGGCAAATCGTCGTGCATGATAAAGTTATCCTCCGGAAGATCAGACCAAAGACAGTGCTCTACATCATAAGAAGAAGCCTGGTGGTCATCGTATTTTTTCATCGACTGCCGTTGTATCGGAAACTTATAAATACCTCTCGAACTAAGTGTCGAGGCTGTTTCACTGCCTAGTATAAGTCGCTGTGGTAATTTCTGATACCCCTCCTGATAACGGAACGGACGATAATTGAAACCGGGCACATCCAGCATACCAGCCATATTGTTGTTGATAAAATGATCAGGCCGATCCATTCCGTTGGTCACGATACGGGTCGGATCTTCTCTTTTGCAAATATCGGTAAGCCATTTGGCTATTTTTCCTCCCTCTCCGTTTTTCGTGCTTTGTTCTTCCACCTCATTCCCGATAAACCACATCACGACAGATGGGTTGTTCCGGAAATGACGAATCGCGCTGACAAGGTCTTTTTCTGCCCATTCATCCCAAATCAGATTATAACCATTGGGTACTTTCGGTATTTTCCAGCTGTCGAAGGTTTCACAAGCCACCATCATTCCCATCTCGTCACAAAGGCGAACAAATTCAGGTGCGGGCATATTATGAGAGGTACGAATCGCATTCACACCCATATCTTTCATGATACGGATCTGACGACGCAGAGCAGCTTCGTTGACAGCGGCACCGAGAGGACCCAGATCGTGGTGATTACAAACTCCCTGTATTTTCAGCTTGCGCCCGTTCAGGTAAAAACCGTCGTCCGGAATCAGCTCGATCGTTCGGAAACCGAAAGGTGTTTCATAACGGTCTTTCAATTGCTCTCCTTTATACAGATAAGATTCGGCCAGATACATTTCGGGCGTATCCAAATCCCACAACCGCGGGTTGCTTACAGTAAGCTCCTGATTCTGAACCGGTGATTCGTACTTTAACTGAGCACGTGTCAGACGTACAGGCGAAACGACTGAGGCCACCTCGTTCCCTTTGTTATCTTTTAATACCGTTTTGATGGAATAACGTGCCGGATCCTCATTTTCAGGAATACAAAAAGTCGTATTCACATTTACTTTTGCATAATCCTTATTGATTACCGGTGTCGTGATTTGTGTTCCCCACGTCGGGATATAGGCATCCTGCATCACGATCACGCGCACATTGCGATACAATCCGGCACCCGGATACCAACGGGATGATTCATTGGGATTCTCCAGCCGAACGGCAATCGTGTTTTCACCCTGCTGCAGGAATTCCGTGATATCCAGATGAAAGGAATTATAGCCATAAGGCCATCCTCCGGCCGGTTTTCCGTTTACGTATACCTGCGAATTGCTCATTGCCCCGTCAAACTGGATCACAGCACGGTTTGCGGCATCGTAATCAGGTATGTTTATTTTGGTACGATACCATCCGGTTCCGACAAAAGGCAAACCGCCTGTTCTCCCCGCATGTTCCATGGCATTTTTCTGTCCGTCCTGAGAGATCGCCAGATTCTGCACATCATTATGAAAACTGAATGGTCCATAAATGGCCCAGTCATGAGGGACCCGTACAGTTTCCCATTTTTTATCGTTAAAATCGACAGACTTGGCTTCAGGATAGTCTCCTTTTGCAAATTTCCAGTTTTTTTCAAGCAATAAGGTATCACGCTGCTGCGCGAAAAGACTTCCGGAAAGGAAGAGAGGCAATACAAGAAGTGTATTCTTCAACATAGGTATAATTTAAGTAATTCTGAATAAAATGTGACGCTATGCACAAAAATAATTATTTATATAAATAGTTAGTGTAATTTTAACACTAAATAAGCATTTTAATTTCACCCAACTACCTCGCTAATTAATAACAAGTTACAACAAAGAGCAAGACATCGATTGTCGTAACATTTAGAAGTGTAATTTTGAATATTAAACCAGAATATTAATTTTGACTAATCATAAATCACATCAGGAAAACAAACGAAAGACCATATATCCCAAACACACATAAACCTAATAAAATAATCCATCACTTATGAAAAAGACACTTGCTCTTCTTCCCCTGGCCTCTATGACCGGACTTGCATTTGCAGCCCCGAAAGAGAAAGCTCCTCAAAAACCCAATATCATTTTCATTTACGCTGACGATATCGGTTATGGCGATTTAAGTTGTAACGGAGCCAAACGAATATCCACTCCGAATGTTGACAAACTGGCCGCCGAAGGGATCCGGTTTACGGATGCACATAGTGCAGCCGCTACAAGCACACCCTCACGGTATGCGATGCTGACAGGTGAATATGCCTGGCGTAAAAAAGGAACGGGGATTGCCGACGGAGATGCGGCTTTGATAATCCGTCCGGATCGATATACACTTGCCGATATGTTTAAACAAGCTGGCTATAAAACCGGAGCGATTGGAAAATGGCATCTGGGATTGGGTAATGAGAGCGGCACTCAGGACTGGAATAACCAACTATCACCCGGACTTAGCGATATCGGCTTCGATTATTCTTACATCATGGCTGCCACCGGCGACCGCGTGCCGTGTGTGTTTGTCAAGAATGGTCTTGTAGAAAATCTTGACCCGAACGATCCGATTGAAGTCAGTTACAAAAAGAACTTCCCCGGCGAGCCTACAGGAAAAAACAATCCTGAACTTTTGAAAATGCAGCCTTCGCACGGACATAACCAAAGTATTGTGAACGGCATCTCCCGCATCGGATATATGAAAGGAGGAAAATCTGCACTCTGGACTGATGAAAACATTGCCGATCAGCTGACCGGACAGGCAATATCTTACATCGAACGTTATAAAGACGAACCGTTCTTTTTATATTTTGCAACTCAGGATGCGCATGTACCGCGCGTTCCTCATCCACGATTCGCTGGTAAAAGCGACATGGGGCCGCGAGGTGACGTATTATTGCAGTTCGACTGGAGCGTGGGAGAAGTAATGAATACATTGAAGCGACTGGGACTGGATGAAAATACAATCGTGATCCTTTCGAGCGACAACGGGCCGGTTATCGATGACGGATACCAAGATCAGGCGATCGAACTATTGGGCGATCATACACCATGGGGGCCTTACCGCGGAGCAAAATACAGTTCATTTGAAGCAGGAACACGCGTACCGGCTATTCTGCGCTGGAAAGGAAATGTGAAACCTCAGGTATCGGACGCGTTGATGTGTCAGATTGACTGGTTTGCATCGTTTGCCGATCTGCTGAATGTGAATATTCCTCAGGGAGCAGCTCCGGATAGCGAAAACCACTTGAACGCATGGCTTGGAAAAGATAAAAAGGGGCGTGAATGGCTGGTGGAACAGAATGCGATGAACAACCTGTCACTTACGAACGGTCGTTATAAATACATCGAACCGTCTGATGGTCCGGCTGTAAATAAAAACACTAAAATCGAACTGGGCAATAGTCGTCAACCGCAATTGTACGATCTGAAAAAAGATTGTGGTGAAACGGTCAATCGCGCAACAGATAAAGAAAAGCTGACAAAACAGTTCCACGACAAATTACAAGAAATCAAAGACAACCGGTACTTGCAGTAATAATTGCTCCGGATAAATAACAAAAAAAAGAGGATTCCGATTCAAAACGAACGCGGATTCCTCTTTCTTTTTGTTGTACCTCTCAGAATTATTCAATCATAATTTTATAGACAATGAATCTACCCTAATCTTAAAATAGTGACACACAAGCCTTTAAAACTTCCATTTTTCTTCAAAACAGGAATTGTCGAATGTTTGCTTCTATTGCCGGAAGCACCCCTCCGCTGAAGACTCACATGTCCTCCGCAGAGGACACGTGAGTCTTCAGCGGAGGACATGTGAGTCTCCTGCGGAGGGGCTGTCATTCGGACAGATATTAGACTAAAACCAAATCAGAAAGGATCTATTCTCATTCGCCGGGCAATAAAGGCCAGTTCGAATCAGAAGTCCGCGCCTGACTCATCAATGATTTCAAGTCGTTGGCAATCTCCGGATATTCCGCGATACGGTTGTATTTTTCCTGCGGATCTGCTGCGATATTATACAGTTCATAAACCGGTTTATTCCGGATATTCAGATGCAACAGCTTCCAGTCTCCCCGGCGCAAAGCCTGTCTTCCTCCCAGCTCTTGAAATTCGAAATAAAGATATTCATGTTCTTTTTGCCCTTTCGTTCCGGTAAGCAAAGGATAAATGCTCAAACCATCTTCTTTATTTTTCGTTTTTGCGCCGATCATTTCGCGGAAAGTAGGCATCATATCCCAGAAAGAACACATGAAAGAAGTTTCCGTTCCCGGACTTATCCGGCCCGGCCACGACACGATCATCGGTACCCGGATTCCACCTTCATACAAATCACGCTTAAACCCGCGATAGATCCCGTTTCCATTAAAAAATACCGGATCAGCCCCACCTTCCTGGTGAGGACCATTATCACTGGTAAAAACAATCAATGTGTTATCATACAAACCCTGCTCCTTCAACTTTGCGATCAATTGTCCGACATAAACGTCGAGGCGATATACCATTGCTGCAAAGGTTGCCCGGGGATAAACCTGAGAACAATATTCACCACAACGACATCCGTTATCAACCCCTTTAAAAGGCGTTTCCGGATATTTACCTCTGAATTTCCGTATGATGCTATCTTCCGGCACGATCAGCTCCGCATGCGGAAGAACTGCGGGATAATACATAAAAAACGGTTGCTCTTCATTCTGGCTTTCCAGAAAAGCGATTGCTTTCTCATGAATCAGATCCTGAGCATACGATCCCGTGCCCTTATCTTTATTATCTGCCAATTCGATCCGGGTATCGTTTTCCCATAGATGATCGGGATAATAGTTATGCGCCAACAGCTGGCAATTATATCCGTAGAAATTATCCACTCCCAGCGCATTCGGATCGCCGCTCGTGCCGATTCCCCCCAATCCCCATTTACCAAAAGCTCCTGTGGTATAGCCGGCGTCACGGAATAAGCGGAAAATCGTGTATGTGTCTGCCGGGAGCGGGAATTGACCTTCCGGCTTCATCTCTTTATTTCCGCGCACAAAAGTGTGCCCGGTATGCATACCGGTAAGCAAAGCCGAACGAGACGGCGCACTGACCGTTGTGCCCGAATAACACTGCGTGAAACGCATCCCGTTCAAAGCAAGACGATCGATATTCGGTGTGTCGAATTTTTCCTGTCCGTAGCAACTCAAATCGCCATATCCCAGATCATCAGCAAGAATGAACAGGACATTGGGTTTCTGCATGGTTTTCTTCTGCTGTTTGGCCATAAGTGGCATAAACGCAGTAAGGCCTGCGAAAAGCAGGCCTAATCTGTTTGTGTTTTGCATCGTAATTAGCTTCATATTATTTTGTAAGAATACCGATTTCACCTATCGATGTCGATTCTCTGCCCTCGATTTCCCGCACTGGTTCAAGCTTGAAATACCGGGCTGAATAAGGTTGTTCGAAACGTACATATTGCGGAATCGGATTATGCATGATGTTACTGAATTCACCCGAACAAGCACATTTCGTCCATTCTTTCCCATTCTCACTTACGTAAAAATTATACTTGAAGATGGTTCCTGTTTTGTCTTCCTGCTGAACAGGAGCATAAACAAATCCTTTGACCGGCTCCGGTTTACCCATATCCACGACAAAAGCAGTCAGCGCATTCGCCTTCCATGCCGTAGAAGCATTGGCATCGATCGCCTTTTTCGCGTCGCCCGAAACACCGACCGGCATCCAGGTTTCAACTGCAAGATCACTTAGCTTTTCTGCGGCTGTCGCATCTTGCAGCGGACGAGCATAATAAGCCGCTACATTCGATATATTTGCGGCGTTGCGGGATTCCGCAATCGTCAGCCGGATCTTATCCGTTGTTGTTTCAGGAAAACGGATCAGGCGTTTATAACCGATCGTAGTCCCCTCTTCGAGTGTTCTCCAGCTTCCGTTTTCGAACGATTCGATAACGAAGCGTTCTACCCGCTGTCCTTTCCGGATATCTTCCTGCAGCAAAATGGTATTGATACGGGAATCAGGAACAAGAGCGAACTCTTTCGAACTTCCCGGTTGTGCCTTCCATTCCTGATTTTGCTTCAGATGGTTTTTCGAGAATGTTTCATTCAGATAAACCGACATCTCTTTCAGCCGCTTCACATCATTTTCATGAATCAATCCGCGTTTATCAGGTGGTATATTCAAAAGCAAAACCGAATTATAGCCTACAGACTGAAAATAAATATCAACCAGGTGAGGCAATGACTTCACTTTGTCATCTTCCTTTTCATGGTAGAACCATCCCGGACGAATTGAAACATCCACCTCAGAAGGATACCAGAATAACTCGGATGCCTTTTGGATGATTTCCCGTCCACCCAAATCGGGCGATTTGGAAAACAGTCCGAGGGATTTGTTTTGCTCTGCCGAACGACGGTAAATACCGGGGGTCAGTGCAGTAGCACTCCACTCCGTCGGGCGCCCCAGTCCTTTTTCATTTCCTACCCAGCGTACATCATCACCCATGATCGCCATCACCGCATTGGGTTGCAGGCGTGTGATGGTTTGGTAAAACGAATCCCAGTCATATTCCTGTTTCTTTCCATTCGGGCCTTCTCCGCAAGCACCGTCGAACCACACTTCATGTATTTCGCCGTAATTCGTAAGTAGTTCGGTGAGCTGCTCGATAAAGAATCGGTTGTATTCGGGAGAATCTCCATAACAAGAAGCATTCCGGTCCCATGGAGAAAGATAAACCCCGAATTTCATATCGTATTTATCACATGCATCCCGCAACTCTTTCACCACATCTCCGGCTCCGTTTTTCCAGGGAGACGAAGCTACCGAATGATGCGTTGTCGCTGTTGGCCACAAACAAAATCCGTCGTGGTGTTTCGCCGTAAGAATCGCCATTTTGAATCCGGCATCTTTCAATGATTTCACCCATTGCCCCGCATCCAGGGCCGTTGGATCAAACAAAGCCGGATCTTCTTGTCCATTTCCCCATTCTCTGCCGGTGAAGGTATTTATCCCGAAGTGAAGAAATGCGGTCAGTTCGAGTTGCTGCCATGCCAGTTGTTGCGCAGAAGGAACCAGCCGTGAGGCCATATCTACCTTTTGTTCGCTCGTAGCATCCGCCGGAAAAACGAGGTGTTTGGTATAATAAGTTTCTTTCTGTTGGCTACAACCGCATAAAAGCAGTGTAGCCAACGTGTAAGTTGTGATGAATCGCCTCATAACATAGATATTACGGACAAATTAAATAAACAAAATCAAATTTCGCAAGAGGCACCTGATATTCAGGTAAAACTCCAGGTCCGCAAGTAGCTGTTCCCACACCTGACTGAACGGCATCGAGATGAACAGTCACCACTCCTTCACGTTTCAGGTCATTGATATGTTCCGCCTGATCGATATTCGCATCCGTATAAGGAGTCACACTGAATTCGAACGGTTGATTTCCTGCAAAGAAGAAACCTTTGTTATCCTCATCTGTCAGTTTTGCCCAGCGCACATCTGTTCTGTTGGCACAAGCCTGCGGGCGCACATAATACTGAAACATACGATTCACGTCCGTATTCCAGATTCCGATTTTACCCGATTGTTTACGATCGGCATACGTTTCATGATCTCCACGTCCCAGGTAAGACACCTGATTATAACGTTCCGGCATCTGGAATGTGATCCCTACGCGGGCAAGAGCTTTTACCAAAGTCGTATCCGGCGTAAAGGCAACGGCTACCGACAGCTGTCCTTTGCTATTCAGATCATAATTGATTTTCGCTTTACCGACTACCTGTCCCTGCTGATTCACCAACTCGATCTGAGCATTCCCTCCTTTTGCCGAAGATTTTACGGCAACCGCGCGTTGTGTAAGGTTGTTCAGTCCGGCTTTATTCCAGGCTTTCGTACCGAAAACTTTCTCGCGATTGTCATTATCCGTTGTCGGACGATACAGGCTCAGTAGCAAAGGCGAAGCAAGGCGTTCTTCTCCGTCACACACGTAAGAAGTCAGAGCTCCCGTTTGTGGATCGATGCTGATCTGTGCATTCGCTTTCTTTTTCGGTGCATTGTCGAAAAAGCTCCCCGCCTGTTTCAGCACGAACTGATCGTAAGCGGCTTCATGACATGTGCTCATTAGCGGAGCTGTTTCTTTTTTACGCCATGACAGGTTCAGATAAGCTTCTTTCGAAGGGATACGAATCTTACCGAAAGAGACGTCAACCGTTTGATGCGGCTCGCAATCCACTGTTTTCTCGCCGCTGGCCAGGATCTCTCCTTTATCCGATTTTACTTCCCAGAAAAGAGTATAAGCGTTCAGATTCGTAAAGTCATGCCAGTTTTTGATCGTAACGGTATTCGATTTGCCATCTTTCAGGTCCGATTTGATGTACTGAAAACATTTTTTCACCTCAACCAGATGCGGATGTGGTTCACGATCTGCATTGACCAATCCGTTGCAACAGAAGTTCCCGAAACTCGGAATCCCCTCCGGACCATAGTCGCCACCATATGTCCAGTACCATTTCCCGTTGCCATCTATTTCACGGAATGACTGATCGACCCAGTCCCAGATACAACCACCCTGAGCAAGCGGCTCGTTTTCGAAGACATCCATGTATTCTTTCAATCCGCCACCACTGTTACCCATCGTATGCAGGTATTCGGTCATGATGAACGGACGGTAAACTTCCGGTTCTTTCTGGTTGCAATACGCCAGGATCTCCTCGACGCTGCGGTACATACGGCAATAGATATCCGTATTGTAATTCTGTTCGGCTCGTTCATACTGAACCGGGCGACTATCTTCTACAGACTTCATCCAATCGTAAGTCCGTTCGAAGTTGATTCCGTTGCCCGCCTCATTCCCCAGCGACCAGATCACAACGGCAGGATGGTTTTTCGAACGTTCGTACATTCGTCGGATACGGTCCTGATGGGCAGGCAACCAGGTTGAATCTTTGGCCAGCGATGCCGGACCATAAAACATACCGTGCGATTCGACATTAGCCTCATCGATCATATACAATCCGTATTCATTACACAACTCATACCAATAGGCATCGGTCGGATAATGCGAGTTACGTACGGTATTGATGTTATACTGTTTCATCAGCTGAATATCCTTCAGCATCAGCTCTTTGCTTACGGTACGTCCCAAATCGGAATGTTCATGGCGGTTCACACCTTTGATCAATACCGGAACGCCGTTTACACAATACTGTTTGTTTTTTATTTCAGACGTACGGAATCCTACTTTACACCCGGTTATTTCACTTACTTTTCCTTGCTTGTCTTTCAGACTCAGCGATAACGTATAAAGATTCGGTTGCTCCGCGCTCCATGGCCGGATCGTATTCAATACCTGATCTTTCAGTTTCAACGTACCGTTTTCGGATCTATCCGCCGCGGTCAGGTTACCCTGAGTCACGATCGCGCCGTCTTTTGCTTTAAGTGTATATTCAAGCGCGGAGAAGTCTTTTCCGTCCACCTTCACGTCTAAACCGAAAATACCCTCTTTGTAATCCTTTTTATCCAGCGACGAAGTCACCTGGTAATCCGCAATATAGGTTTTAGGCGTACTATAAAGGTATACATCCCTTTCGATACCACTCAAACGCCACATATCCTGACATTCAAGATACGAGCCGGCACTCCAGCGATATACTTCAAGAGCAATCGTATTTTCGCCCTTTTTCAACTTATTGGTAATATCCCATTCCGCGGGAGTTTTCGATCCCTGATTGTAACCCAATAATTCACCGTTAAGCCAAACATAATAGAACGAGATCACCCCTTCACAACACAATACGACTCTGCGCCCATCCCAATCGGCCGGCACTTCGAAAGTACGTCGGTAAGAACCCACTTCATTCTCCTCGTGTGGAACCAAAGGAGGATTCTTTTTGAAGTTATACATCTTATCATCGAACTCATAGCTTTCGTTAACATAGATTGCGGTTCCGTATCCTTGTCTCTCCCAGTTTCCAGGCACTTGGATATCAGCCCAACCACCTACATAATAAGATGGTTTATAGAAATCGATGGGGCGGTTATCCGGATTTTTGACCCAGTTAAACTTCCATTTTCCATTCAACGACTGATAATAAGGTGAAGATTGATGATCACGTTGCGTAACCGCATCTTCATTCGCGTAGGGCCATACATATGAATGTGGCTCCAGTTTATTTAATCCGATGGCATATTGACTCTGCCATTCGGGCAGCTGACCGGCAAAAGCGGAAAGAGAAAATGTCAGGAATGATGCAAAACAAACCTTTTTGATAATGCGATTCATATAAATAAGTCTTAACGTGTTATTCAATAATTATTTCATCAAAGTAAATCCAGATTTTCTGATCCGGGCGTACATGATCTGCAGGGCATGTCCCGTGATTACGGGCTATCACCTTTACATAGCGGGCTTTCGCCTGAAGCTCCTGCATTCTATGGTCTTCAACAAAGATTCCTTTTCGGAAAATATCCTCCGGCCGATTATCTTTTCTGGCAATCGGAAAGAATGTTTCATTATCATTCGATCCCAATACCTCGATCGAAGCCGGCATATGGACTGCCATTCCGTAGTTGGTCACCGTACCCAGTGTTACTGCTGAGATCGGTTCCTCTTTTTCCAAATCCACGGTAACCGAAAAATCCGTATTATACCATCCGCTCCATTCGAAATCCGAATGCTTGTCACTTCCACGTAAACCGTTGGTCAAAACATACAAGCGATCTGCCTGCGGCGTTGAGGTGACTTTCTTCCCGATTGCTTTGTTCCAGGAAAGGGGTAATGTCAGTATTTCTCCCATTCGCTCTCCGTTGCGGAATGTTGCCGCACGGATTGTTTTCGTTTCCTGAATCATCAGGGTTTCGCCATAAAGAGCGGATTGAGCAGTTGGCTCCGATCCATCTTCCGTATAACGTATCTCAACATCAGGGCGGATACAACTAATCGAAGCTGCCAGCGAATTTCCATTTCCTTCGACCTGATGGTCCAGATTAAACATTGATCGGGCATAAGTGATACCCATTTGGGCCCAGCTTTCGGAGATACGATCCAGGCGTCCTAAAAAGCCGCTCCAGTTTTTTGCTTGGACTGGCGACCAGGCTACCTCTGCAAGAGCGGCCAGACGAGGAAAAATCAAATATTCAACATCTTCCGATGAAGTACAGAACTCGGTCCATAAAGAAGCCTGAACACCTTTCAACAAAGGGATAATTTCGGGCTCCCACTCTTTTTGTATCGGTTCGTAAGAATAAACATCCTCAAGCGTATTGTTTCCGAAATAGGTACGTGGTTCGAACCACTGCGGCCCCTGATAACGGATCAGGTACATTTTACGGGCAGGAGTCATGATGAATTCATGTCCTTGGCGAGCAGCCTTAAGGGCGGCATTTCCCATTCCCTGCCAACCGTAAATAATCACATCTGCGGGTAGTTCGCTATTTGTCAATTCGTCCCAGCCCATCGGCTTTTTCCCTTTTTGCTGTACGTAACGACACATGCGTTTCATGAAATAACTTTGTAGCTCCTCCTCGTTCGGAATCCCTTCTTTTTTCATCCGGGCCTGACATTTCGGACATTTCTCCCAATATGTCTTGCTGGCTTCATCACCACCCAGATGGATGTATTGAGAAGGGAATAAATCAACTACCTCATCGATGATATCCTGTAAAAAGTGGAATACTTTTTCATTTCCGGCACAATAGATTATTTCGGCATTTCTTCCTCCGATACCGGCCAAAACGGTGATATCTCCCTTAACTACGGGACATGCTAATTCCGGATAAGCAGCCAACGAAGAGTTGGTATGAGCCGGCATTTCTATCTCCGGAATCACCTCGATCTGGCGTTCTGCCGCATATGCGATCATTTCGCGCATTTCCTGCTGCGTATAAAAACCACCCTGCGTAGCCGGTTCTCCCTTGCGCTGCAAAGCCCGGGCCGGAAAGAAATCATCCCGTTCGACACGCCAAGCTCCTACTTCGGTCAATTTGGGATATTTCTTGATCTCCAATCGCCAACCATTGTCATCAACCAGATGCATGTGAAGTTTATTAATCTTCATCATCGCGGCGGCATCGATAATTTTACAAACTCTGTCTTTTGGAATGAAATAACGGGAAACATCCAGCATCAAGCCACGGTAAGCGAAGCGAGGACTATCCTCGACCGTAACGCATGGGATACTCCAACGTACCTCTTTTTGCAAGCCGGCTCCATCAAACTCCGCCGGCAATAACTGTCGCAGCGATTGAAGCCCGTAAAAGAAGCCGGTATTCGTAGCCGCGGTGATTTCTATTTTTTCGGCAGTTACTTGTAGCTTGTATCCTTCTTCTGCAATCGAACCGTCGGTTTTTAATATCAGATTGCCTTGTTGGCGACTGATTTCGGGAGTGAAACCGGCAACCCGTCCGAATGATTCGGAAAAACGGGTTACCAGCATTGCCTGTTGATCGTTTTCGACCAACCATACGCTTTTTCCGGAAAACAAAAATTCGCCCGCTTGTTGCTGCAGATGCACCGGTTGGGGCAGAATTGCCGCCGGAGCGACCGCATGATCTTTTTTACATCCGCTTAATACGAAAAGTAAAACAAGAAAAATGTATTGAGGTACTAAATTCATAGTCAGGATATATTCATTAAACAGGAGCTTTATACTCCTGTTGTAAATTCTTTAATTCTTTTTTCAGGCCGGCTACCACCGCATCATATTGCGGATCGCCATAAAGATTGTTCATCTCATCCGGATCGGCTTGCAGGTCATACAATTCCCACTGGTCGATGTCATTGTAGAAATGGATAAGTTTGTAGTGATCCGTACGGATTCCGTAATGCCGTTTTACCATATGTTCGGCCGGATATTCATAAAAATGATAATAAAGCCCTTTTCTCCACTCCTGCGGTTTTTCATCTTTCAAAAGCGGCAACAAGGAAACGCCTTGTATATCTTCCGGAATTTCGACACCAGCCAATTCCAGAAAAGTGGGAGCATAATCGATGTTCTGAACAAGATCGGTTATGTCGCCTTTGCGATCGAATCCTTTCGGAAGATGCATGATCAGCGGAGTATGCATTGACTGCTCGTACATGAATCGTTTGTCGAACCATCCATGCTCTCCCATATAGAATCCCTGATCGGATGTATAAACGACCAATGTATTCTCCATCAGGTCATTTTGCTCAAGATAATCCAATACCCGGCCAACGTTCTCATCAAGCGATTTCAGCGTTTTGCAATAATCACGCATATAGCGTTGGTATTTCCATTCGGCAAGTTCTTTTCCCTGCAGATCCCTTTTGTAAAAGTCTGCTATGATCGGATCGTAAAAGCGATCCCATGCAGCTTTTTCGGCCGGATTCATTCGTCCGTAAAAAGACTCGAACCAAACTTTCCAGCGACTTTGCTTATCCGGATGATACATCTTCAGGTCATAAATCACATCCATATCGTTCAGAATAGACATTTCCTGAGCTGCAGCTGCCGGACGGTTGGCATAATCATCATAAAAGTTAGCCGGCAGGTCGAAGACTTTGTCTTCATATAGATTCAGATAAGTCGTATCAGCCATCCAGTTGCGGTGAATCGCCTTGTGATGAACCAATAAACAGAATGGTTTAGCCGGATCTCTTTTGGTCTGTAGCCAGTCGAGACTTAAATCTGTAACGATATTCGTCAGATATCCGGTATGCCGTACGGTATCGTTATCCTGCGTGATCAGATCCGGATTGTAGTAGTCTCCCTGGCCGGGAACCACGGTCCAGTAATCGAATCCGGAGGGTAAACTTTCCAGGTGCCATTTTCCGACTACCGCGGTCTGATACCCTGCTTTGCGTAAAAGTTTAGGAAAAGTCTGTTGTGAGCTGTCGAATACACATGTCGTATTATCGATAAATCCGTTGGCATGACTATGTTTTCCTGTCAACATACAGGCCCGGCTGGGACCACTGATCGAATTCGCTACAAAACTGCGGGTAAACCGTACTCCGTTCTCAGCGATACGATCGAGATTGGGCGTTTCCACATGCCTTTTGTCATAACAACTCATCATCTGAGAAGTATGGTCATCGGTCATGATAAAAAGGATATTCAAAGGTTTGGTTTGTTCTTTCGATTGTGACTGACAGCCGCTCAACAAGGACAATGTCAATAAGGAACCAACGGAAAGAGTAGAATAGGAATGCATACGAAAACAGCTTATACGTTTAAACAAACATGATGTGATAGAAATCCGGGTAAATTCTGTCATAAAACAACTTACCCGGATTGTCAGGTAGATTAATAACCGAAATTCTGGTCTTTAACCGAAATCAATTCATTGGTATTGATTTCTTCCTGAGGGATTGGTAGAACAAGATTCTTTTTAAGGAAATCCGCGGAAATATTTCCATTGTTAAAAATACGGTCTCTGAATTTATGGATACCCACGGTATCGGATGTGGCCAGAGAATACGTGATATGATGACGGTTATTCAGCTCAGCGATACTTTTGATATAATCTCCGCCGCGTCTGCGCACATCCATATACATCGTCGGCTCACCGGCAAGCTCGAATAATCGTTCGTAATAGATTTTGGTTCTTACCTGATCCTGTGATAGCCCCATATCCCAATCGGCAGGATCTGCCGCCGCCGGAGTCACCGAATTACGGGCTCTCGACAATACCTGATTAACCAGTCCGATCGCTTTAGATGTATTTCCCAGTTCATTCTCCACATCGGCCATCAACAACAGGAAGTCGGCATAGCGGTACAAAATCAGGTTTTTATTGCAGTTCTGGGCTTCTGAAACGTAGTCATAGCTTTTCTTGAAATAAGCCCAACCGTTATTTTCTCCTTTCGGTCCACATAAACGATTTCTTTGCATAGTAGACAACTCCTCGATTTTTGGATTCGTAGGATCCTCCAGTTTTGAGTAATCAAGAGTCTCTACTATTGTTTTTCTTCCTTCTTTGTATGAAATCGTAGGATAAGCATATTGTTTTTCCCCGTTACCGCGATTCACCCATTCGCTAAGGAAAGTCGCATCATAACGCGGGTCGGTTGGATAAGTCCCCTTGAACAAATCATGAAACGCTTTCGTTGCCCGGATACGTCCCCATGAGATTCCTTTTTCCGTTGAATTCTGTGGTGCGAAAATCCAGTTCCCCCGGTTTCCT
The DNA here is from genome assembly GCA_051646395.1 of Bacteroidales bacterium. GTDB lineage: Bacteria > Bacteroidota > Bacteroidia > Bacteroidales > JAUNSR01 > JAUNSR01. The sequence continues at coordinate 12,353 of JBOFCW010000068.1, read as the reverse complement.
GTTGTAGAAGAAGATGTTGAAAAATTCAACTGAAAAATAGATTCATCCGCCTGGTAATGGTTTACAAATACATTTTCGAACTTACGTTCAAGAGCGAATCCACCTTTTTGATAAACCGAATCACAGTAAGCTTGTGCTTTCTTCCAGTATGGTGAAGATGCATTGTTCTCTTTCGATCCCAACGTCCAGTAAAGTTTTGCCAGATAAGCATAGGCTGCCGGACGTGAAGCCAGTCCTTTCTGATCCTTCTCTTTCAATCCTTGTGCGGATTCCATCCAGTCTTTCTCGATCTGGGCGTAAACTTCCTCTTCAGAAGCTCTCGGGATAGAAAGCGTCAATGAAGTAGGAGCATCCACACGCAAAGGAACACCTCCGTAAGTGGTCACCAGGTTGTAGTATGCAAGTCCGCGAAGGAATTTTGCCTGAGCGACGAGATAAGCCTTGTCCGCCTCGGCAAGGGGCGATTTTTCCATGTTATGGATAAAAAAGCAACACTCACTGATTGTTTTATACATCCCGCTCCAGAACATCTTCGTAATCACACAAGCCGAAGAAGCATCCATTGAAGCGAAACGGTCCTGATCGCTGGCACTTGTTTGTGCCCAACCCAGGCCGGATGCTCCCGAAAGGAGCTCCTGCCCGGCCTGCCCGAAAGCATCGTAGGTAGTCATGTAACCGTAACAACCTTTCATGGCCAATTCTGCCGTACGTACATCTTCGAATGTACTCTCACTGTTGAGTGAGTAAAGTGGGTTTTCATCCAAGCATGATGAAAGTGATGCTAGTGCTAACGAGAAGCACAAATATTTAGTTATTCTCATAAAAGGTGAAGTCTTAGAAAGTTACATTTAAACCAAAGATAAATGATCTCGCCTGTGGGAATGAGTTCATGTCGATTCCGCGTCTCAGACCGTCGAAAGCAAATGTGTTCACCTCCGGATCATATCCTGAATAGTTTGTCACTACGAATGCGTTCTTAACAGATGCGAATACATTGACAGACTGGAAACTGATTTTTTGAATCAGGTTTTTAGGCAACGAATAATTCAATGTAATGTCCGAACAACGCAAGAAACTACCATCTTCGATATACCGGTCAAGAACTGCCTGAGAGGCAATCGAACTGTTTACCGATGGATATTGCGCGTTGGTCATTCCTTCTCTCCAGGCACCCTCTAGTGCTCGTTTCGTCATATTTGCTGTCTGGCGTGATGGCATTTCTTCATAACGGATGTTCGTATTCAGGATCTGATTTCCGTATACCCCGTTGAAGGCCGCTGTCAGAGTCAGGTCTTTGTATTTGACTGTAGTCTGGAATCCATATGTGAAATCCGGATTCGGATTACCCAGGATCACCTTATCATCTTCCGTGATCTGCCCGTCGCCGTTCGAGTCGACGTATTTGATATTTCCCGGATTCGTGTTGGTTGAAACTTTGTTAGGCAATACGGCGTCTCCCTCATTGATGATGCCATCTGTTTTGTATCCCCAGAACAGACCCGGAGCCTGCCCCTCGATAAAGATATTCGCAACTCCGAAATGGTCGCCGATCGAATTCCCCAGGTAAGCCACATACTCCTGGTTTCCGAAATTCGAAGCAGGAAGACCTAATTTTTTGATTTTAGAATCGTTGAAACCGATGTTACCCGATACTGACCATGTAAAATCTTTCGTACGGAAGATATCAGCGTTAAGCGAAACCTCGAATCCGTTGTTGCTCAGAGCGCCCTGATTCATCAGGATACTGTTGAAACCGGTTGTAAACGATACGGCACGTTCGATCAGCAAATCGTTGGTCTGTTTGTAATACCAGTCGAGCGATCCCGACAAGCGGCTGTTCCAGAATCCGAAATCAATACCCGCGCTATAAGACGTTGTCGTTTCCCATTTCAGATAAGCATTCTGCAGGTTACTTACCGCCAGAGCCAGTTCTTTATTACCATTGGCGATAGCATAGTCGATTTTTTTCTTGTAATCGTAGAAGCTGTTATAAGGATCGATCGACTGGTTACCTGTCTGACCGTAACCCAGGCGCAACTTCAGCTGATCCAGCCACTCCTGGTCACGAAGGAAGCTCTCCTGCTCCAAACGCCAGGCTAATGCTACCGAAGGGAAGTAAGCCCAACGATTCGATTTAACGAATTTACTGGTTCCGTCGGCACGGAATGTCGCTGTTGCCAAGTATCTGCCCTCCGCAAAAGAGAGGTTCAAACGTCCCAGGTAAGAAAGCAATTGGTAATCTTTCTGAATCGGTTGTTCCTGATTGATTACACCCGCCATATGCAAACCATTCGTACGGAAAGAGTGGTTCTCGAAGTTTCTTGCACTGGTAATCTTATTTACGAATGCATAATCGTCGTAAGTGACCCCTACTGTTGCATTGATATTTACGATACGATCGATCTTCGCTTTGTAGTTGATCAGGTTTTCAACCGTATAATGATCTTTATTCAGATTAGTCAGACCCAATGAACCATTGTCATTCTGACCACGGAAAAGCTGCAATCCGAACCATCTTGCACGGTCCTGAATAAACAAGTCTCCCCCTACACGTGCATTGTAAGAAAAGTTTTTGTTGATATTCCAGTTAAGATCGATCGATCCGCGGAATGTTTTTTCTTTTGTGATATCATCGTAGTCGTTGATCCAGCTAAATACGGTTGTGCGCTGTTCTGCCGACAAGTTCGGCTCGTCATCCGGAATCAGATAAGGAGCAGAGTCGATTGCCGTACGGGTAACCGAACCGGTCGCTCCCCCTTTCGTGTCGCCACCCGACATCATATCATTCTGTTTGATCGACCCGTTCAAAGCCATTTTCAAGGTTACGTTTTTCGAAATATTCGTTGAAATATTCGCACGCAAATCGCCTTGTTTCAATCCCGTATTCATTACCAAACCATTGATATCTTTGAATGAAGCCGAGATGTAGTAGGTCGTATTATCCGTACCACCACTTACTGTTGCCGCATAATTCTGCGAGAAAGCATTGCGGTAGATCTCTCTCTGCCAGTTTCTGTAAGAAAGAATACGGTAAGTAGCCGGATTGTTCGGATCATAAGTCGAACCGGAAAAGATGTAACGCATTTCCCCGTCGACCGGATAATACTGTTTGGCATTTCCAGCCTGTTCGTTACGATAAGCAGCGTACTCATTCAGGTTTAGCATATCTTTCATATTGGTAGGAGTAGCAACCGTAAAGTTGGCTGTCACATTCACCTTCGCTTTGCCGCTCTTTCCTTTTTTAGTCGTAATGATGATTACCCCGTTCGCACCGCGCGAACCATAGATTGCCGTTGCCGAAGCATCTTTCAACACCTGGATATCCTCGATATCCTGCGGATTCAAGCTGGTCAGCGGATTCTGAGCAATCTGGAAATCACCGCTACCGAAAGCACTTGCTGCAAACTCTCCTGTAGATGCCTGCGGGATATTGTCGATCACATACAACGGCTGGTTATCACCGCGCAACGAATTCGCACCACGAATCGTTACAGATGATGCTGCTCCGGGAGCTGCTACCGCACTTCCTACAGAAACACCCGCGATTTTCCCCTGCAAAAGGTTATCGACAGACACTACTTTCGAAGCTTCGTTTTCATCCGGTTTGATTGAAGAGATAGCTCCCGTCAGGTCGCCTTTTCGTACCGTACCGTAACCGACTACGACTACTTCGTCGAGCACCTCAGTGTTCTCATCCAGTGTTACATTGATGACACGGTTTTTACCTACTGTCTTCTCCTGGTTCTGCGTACCGATGTAGGAAAAAACCAAAACGGCTTTATCATCGGCTACATTGATCGAATAATCACCGTCGATATCGGTTGTCGTACCGTTTGTTGTTCCTTTTACCAGGATATTCGCTCCGATAATGCATTCTCCTGTTTTATCTGTGACTTTTCCTTTCACCATGATCTGTGCCATTACCGCGATAAACGGACAGAAGAGGAAAACAAGAAAAGCAACGGATGATTTTATGTTACCTTTCATAGATTTGATATTTAAGTAATTCGTGTTTGTTCAGGTTAGTTTTTGATTTGGATTTTCTCCGTATGTGATGATTCTGAATTGAATAAGCGTAAAAAATAAGTCCCCGAAGGAAGATTTTCAAGAGAAATAATCATTGAATCAGGCAAAATCGCTTTCGCAACCAACTCCCCTTTCATCGAACAAATCTCATATTTAACGGGAGCAACCCCGCCGATATTACCTTTTACGGTGATGAAATCTTTCGTTGGGTTCGGAAATACCGTGATTTTCTCTTTACGATCAGTGGTCGTTTCCTGAATACCGGTAACGGGTGGAACTTTCGTAACCAACGTGTCCACATTCGAGGCGATCACCGTATTCAGAGCCCGGATCAAAGAAAGCTCTTTCTGTACAGACAGGTCATTCCCCATGTCGAAGTACATACAACCACCGCTATTTTTCTCTACCAACAGGCGCATTTTCTTTTTCACTTCGTTTACGCCGTTGAAAGTATATTCATAACCCGCATACTGTGCTGTATTCGTATCAGCAGTGATGTTCGTAAAATCCAGGTTCTTATACCCGCTCACGTTTTTTCCACTGTTGTCAGCCCGTACAATCGTAGTAGCCATCGACAAGCGAATTTTTTCAGCAGGAATACCGTAATTCAATGCCTGAGTGAAGAATTTCTGATAAGCATCATAATAAAGGCTCGTAGGTCGGGGTCCATAGTTTTGATATGTTATGAAGTCGATCGCATCAAGCACTTCCGGATTTGTCGGCATCGTATATGAAACAGGATGCAAAGAAACACTTAAAACCTTATCGTTCGGAACAACCTTACGCAGGCTTTTCACCATTTCGCCATACGAAACCCATTTCGGATTGTTCACGTTATTGTCTAACCACTCGAAATCGACATCGATTCCGTCACAATATGGAATCAGTTTCTCTACCCCTTTGGCCAGATTCGCGCGCCATTCGGGTTTTCCGATATAATCGGGCCAAACTTTACCACCACCGGGATAAGACGTAGAAGTAATCAGCCCCAGACGGATCATATAACCACGATGCCCCGCATATTGATCTTTGATCTGTTTCAGCATTCCCTTCCATCCCTTCAGATTCAATCCCGGATCGCCCGGATCATCGAAGCGTAAATAAGCGTCGAGGTAAATAGAACCGTCACCTCCGCCCGGGAATTTCAACTCATTGGCCGTTTCGTTCATCGTTGCCGCAAAGCTGGATTTCGCCTGTCGCCACATCATGATGTTATCGATCTTTCCGTTGAATGATTCCCCGATCGTTCCTTCGGCATTGATGTTCATGATTTCGAATGTATTAGAACCGTCAACTTTAGTCACAACCGGCTTCGGCAAAGCTACATTATTAACATATAAGCTAAATGGGCTACGCGTTGAACCCGGATTTACCACTACGGCCAAATGATCCCATTTATTTATGTTAGCCATTCCGCCTGCAAAAACAGCCGTCCAGCCTCCCGCTTCGATAATCAGTTCTTTTTTTTCGGCATTACCCAAACGAATATTCATCCGTTTGAATTCACTCTCCTGTTTTTTAAACAGATAAGCACCCTCTTTCCATTCGGAGATATTGAACCATCCTTCGAAAGTCAAAGCGTTACCAGCCGGACTACCGGGTATGACAACATGATCACCCAGGTTCATAACTCCCGTTCCGTCGAAGTTCATCACCCCCTTGCGTCCATCGAAAGCATCCAGGTGATTATATCCACCTGTGAATACGCCGTTATCCGGGGCATTCATCGATATTTCGCCCGTATAACCATCCACCTTCGCATTCAGAATGATCAGGTCATTGGTCAGCAAGTGCATATCCCGATCGATTTGAACACGGTCGCAATGACGGTTGAAATCGGAATATCCGCTTACCACACGGTAACGGAAATAATCGTTGTCACGAACCGGTTCGCGTAAAATAGCCGAACCCATCGATCCATGGTGTGTAAACTTATAATCGACGATGTTGTCTGCGCACTGGTCCTGATCGAATTTATAATATACCACCAGGTTTTCCCACTGCGGATGAAACTTATTCACCGTATTTTGTAACAAAAGATAGTCGGTATCCGATGTATTCAGGGCTGCATTCCACAATCGGAATTCATCCACCCGTCCGGTAAAACCCGAACCGATCTGAAAATTGCCTAACTGAGCCGGAGCGGCAAAATCGGAAGTCGCAATTTCAGATTTAACACCATTTACCCAGGCCTGAATCATTTCCGGCGATACGATCAGAGTCACCTGACTCCACCCGTTCACTTTGATATTTCCCAGAGCGAACTCTTTATTTCCGGATTTGAAAAGGATTTCACCGTTGACAGAAGACAGTCTGGCTGAAAATTCATCCGAGCCTGATCCTGCACGATAAATATACGAAGAAGAAGACCAGTTGTCGGGGGCAACCATAAACTGTACCGAATAACTTGTACTTCCGGCCAACTCATCGATAGAACCGCAAGTAACGGCCTGCTGTCCGTTCAGACGCAAGGCATAATTCGTGGTTTGTGCTTTTAGTGTATTCACGCTTGCCGAACTCAGACAAAGCAGTAAAAGTAGATTTCTGATCTTCATAAGGATATGATTTAATTCCCCTTTCGTATCGGGTGTGTTTTTCTGTTAGTGATGAATTATTTCGGGGGAATTTTCATCCCCCCTTTATATGTATTTACAATGCCACTTTCGTCGTTTGTCCGTCAACACAAACCAGGTAAATACCTGAAGCCAACGTCAATGATTCGAAATCCGAACCAGCCGTGAATTCTTTCACTTTCTGTCCTGAAACCGTATAAACGACAACTGATTTGCCGGCGGCTTCATTAATATAGATCATTCCTTTTTCCCAGGTTACGAAAGCACCTTTGTGGTTCGCAAAGTCATTCAAAGAAGTCTCTACAGCACCAATCGGAGCATCAGATCCGGGTGTACCATCATTCGGTGAGTTATATATTGGTTCTGTCGGATTTTTCTCAAAACGCACTTCATATATATAGAGAGCCGATTTATCCATCGCTCCTCCCGGTATCTGGACACGAAAACGCGCAGGATCTGTAGTACCTACTGTTCCCTCAAGCTGAGCTTGATACCACCCTGTGTCACCAAAAGCAAGAACATCCCTGGCTTGTCCGGGTAGTGACTGATTATTTCCACCTCCTGTAACATAATTTACATCGATCAGTTTACTTTCGTCAGCAACATCGGCCACAACTTTTATCTGAACCGTTCCACGATACTTTTGCGACGCAATACTTTTCGGTCCGATAAAATTAATGCTCCACCAACCTGTATTCAATGACCCAGGGGTGGCGATACCTTCTTCTACCGATGAATCCTGTCCTTTGACCATCAAAAGATTTCCCCATTTGCTACCGACGATGCAAGCACAATTTTTCACAACTGGAATTAACTTATCGGCAGCACCCGGGCCGCAAGCTATTACTACATCTCCGGGGGTATCTAAATCAACATTCGGATTCGCACCTGAACCCGCATTCGTAATCTGGAATTTCCCGATCGGAAGATTCTTAAACAAGAAATTTGAAGGCGTTACATTTTCCGCATTAACGGTAGAAAGACTCATGCAAGTCGCCATCGTTACAAATAGTAGATTTCTTTTCATGATAACTTTTTTTGTGTTTGACATGTACCGGAAATACCCGGTCATCTGGTTTGGTTCAAAAATAGAGCTCCCGATCCAGACCCTTGTTCTTTTCCGTTTGTAATACTTTCGTAATTGTCCAAACAGCTAACAGGATGCATATTTCAGACAATTTCGAACCTATTTTGATACGATTTCGAACATGCAAACCGGGTTAACATCCATTTTTACATAAAAAAGATTATCAGAATAACCAAAAAGAGGCCCTTCCTATTATATTTGAATTTTTAAAGAGAAATCTTAAAATTGAATCAATCATCACATGTTTTAACAGCTATGCGGGTACACCTTCTAACCCTGGTTTTACTGCTCGTTTCTTTCACACTGCGCGGGTCTTCTTCTGATTATTTTTACTTCAAGCAGATTTCCCTGGAAAACGGTCTTACACAATCGACCGTACAAAGTGTCGTAAAAGATCATCAGGGATACATCTGGCTGGGTACGAAATCCGGACTCAACCGGTACGATCAACAAGAACTCAAAACGTTCATGCACCACCCTGGTGATTCGGGTTCGCTTCCGGGCAACAGAATCACCTTCATCACCGAAGATGAAAGACAAAATCTATGGATCTCGACCAACCAGGGGCTTGCTCTTTATAACCGGTCGAAAGATGCGTTTGAAACATTATATATAGACGGAGACAAAGTTTTCGCCGGCGATTTTCATTTTCAAAAAGAGGGTATCTTGTTTTGTGGAAAAGAGGGACTGTTTTTTTACGACTATGCTTCACGCATCATCCGGCAACTCCCTGTCCGGATAGAAAAAAACCCATCGGTATTTTTCAACTCCATCCATCCGCTGGACGAAGGGCGCATGCTTATCGGCAGTCGCTGGTTCGGCTTGTGGTATTATTATCCGGAAGAACAGACGATGAAACCTGTAGATTTCTATACAGACAGAAATATCATCGCGCTGTTTGTCGACTCGCAAAAACAAATATGGATTTCCCCCTATGGCAATGGCGTATTTTGTTATGATGCTGGCGGTAATCTGATCAAAACATACGATACATCCAATTCCGGCTTAAGCAACGATATCATTCTCGACATCGAAGAAAAAGACGGAGAAATCTGGTTCGCTACCGACGGAGGCGGTATCAGCATTCTTGATCCGAAATCAGAGTCGTTTTCAGTAATCGAACCGATTCCGGGCGATATCTATTCCTTTCCGGTCAATGCCATTTCAAAACTTTACAAAGATCCGCAAAATAACATGTGGGCGGGAACGATTCGCGGCGGTCTGATCGGAATCAAGAAAGTTTTTGTAAAAACCTATAAAGACGTAGCCTTGAACAGTCCTTACGGATTGAGTGAAAAAACGATACTTTCAGTATGCGAAGACAACAAGCATATCTGGATCGGGACTGATGGAGGAGGGATAAACCGATTCGACCCCGCAACCGAAACGTTTTTACATTACCCTTCTACTTATAAAGAAAAAGTAGCGAGCATCATCAATTACAGCAAAACCGAACTGATGGTTTCATTTTTCAGCAAAGGGGTCTTTCTGTTCAACAAAGAAACGGGAAAGACAACTCCCTTCCTGTTATTAAGTGAAACAGACAATAAACGGATTTGCCGTTCGAGCAACTCCGTAAACATGGCACGCATCTCTGACGACAGGTTTCTGTTTCTGGCCGACAATGTTTATACCTATCACCCGAAAGAACAAAGATTCCGGATTGCCAAACTGAAGGCACGACGCTATATTTCCACTTCATCACTACAAAACATCTGCCTGATCGAAGGGCAGTCATATCTGTTCGGGCAGCGCAACCTGTTCGTATTAAATCATGACGGAAATACGATTTCGCCGATCGCTACCTTCACCCGCGAACAAGGGATCATAAATGCCGTCACCTACGACAACGGGATATTCTGGGTCGGCACATCCGGCGGGTTGTATAGTTTTCACCCGAAAACCGGCATTAGCGCCAAAATCAACACAAACCTCTTTCATGAGGTATCCGCGCTGATCCGCGACTTCAACAACCGCATCTGGATTGCAGCACGGGGCATGCTTTTCGCCTACCATCCCCTGGAAAATCGATTTTCTATCCTTGATGAATCAGAAGGAGTTTATCCCAATGAGTTCCTCAACAAGCCGGTACTTTGCTCCGAAGCAGGCGATGTTTACATGGGCGGAGTAATGGGACTGGCCCGCATCAAAGAGATTCCGCTACATGCCGTAACGGAAAGCCCGGTCGTGAATCTGACAGATGTTATACTCAACGGCAACTCGATGTACGAAAAAATTGCACCCGAGGAGCCCGTGATTCGTATTCCCTGGAACTACTCCACCCTGATTGTCAAAAGCATGGCTCCCGACGAAGATATTTTCCGCAACAAGATATTTCGCTACGAGGTCAGCGGCCTGGCCGCCGCGCCTTCAGAATCATATGACAACTCCCTTAAATTGCATTCTCTGTCACCCGGCAAATACGATATCCGCGTCGCCTGCAATACGGCAGATGGCAACTGGAGCGAACCGAAACAGATTCTGAGCATCATCATCTCTCCTCCCTGGTGGAAAAGCAGATGGATCTTGCTATTCTTATTCTCGTGCATTTTTGCGCTCATGATACTGATCGCATTCGCAATCGTACGTCGGAAAGAGATACGGATGAAATGGCGGATGAAAGAACACGAACAAAAAATTTACGAAGAAAAAGTACGTTTTCTGATCAACATCAGTCACGAGCTACGTACCCCGCTGACCCTGATCTATGCACCCCTGAAAAGGATGCTCGACGAAAAAACACTTCCATCCGATATGGAAAAACCAATCAGCGGCATTTATAAACAAGCCAAACGGATGCGCAATATCATCAACATGGTATTGGATCTGCGGAAAATGGAAGTTGCCGACGAACCGTTACAACTCCACACCCGGAAACTGAACGAATGGATCACGCAGGTGGCACAGGATTTCACCTATGAATTCGAAGAAAAGAACATAAACATCGATTTTCGTCTGGATGACAAAATCGACCGGCTCACATTCGACAGCAACCGTTGCGAAACCGTACTATCGAACCTATTAGTCAACGCACTAAAGTTCAGCGACCCGCAAACAGCCGTAATGATTTCATCATCCATCGAGGGCGATTACATCCGCATCGCGGTAAAAGACGAAGGGATCGGTCTCAAGAATACGGATATCGAAAAGTTATTTACCCGCTTTTATCAGGGTAAAAACCACGACCGCGCAGGAAGCGGAATCGGATTGTCATATGCGAAAAACCTGATTGAAATGCATCAGGGCAAAATCGGAGCCTATAACAACGAGTCAGGTCCGGGAGCCACATTCTTTTTCGATCTGCCTATCGCGCTGGCGCCGGAGCTTCATTCAAACGACAAAAAAGCGATCCTCAACGACGCATTCGAAAAAGAAGCCGATCTTCAGAAATCCGACCGGGAAGAAATCAGCATGAACAACACCATTCTGATCGTTGAAGATGAGGTCGAACTGCGCAATTTCATCCGCGAATCGTTGTGCGACAAGTTCAAAGCCATCTACGAAGCCGACAATGGCGAGGCTGCGTTACACCTGATCAAACAGGAGCTACCGGATGTGATCATATCCGACATCATGATGCCGGGCATGAACGGGCTACAGCTTTGTAAAGCCGTAAAAGAGAATCCCGACATCTGTCACATCCCGTTTGTCCTGCTCACGGCTAAAACCGATTCCGAAAGTATGCTGACCAGTTATAAGACCGGTGCCGACATCTACATTTCGAAACCGTTCGATATGGATATCCTCGAGACACGCGTCATCAACCTGGCCAAAAACAAAAACAGCATGAAAGCCCGATACAAAAGATACGGAGCCCATGCCAAATTAGAAAATATCGAAATTAAAAATACCGACGAGCAGTTTATCATCCGTCTGAACGATATCATCAACAGGAATATCGCCAATTCAGACCTCGACGTAAAATTCATCACCGACGAGATCGGAATGAGCCGGGCCACACTATACAACAAGCTCAAGCAACTAACCGACACCAGTGTGAACGATTATATCAACAAACTGCGTATCGCAAAAGCCGGAGCACTTCTCAAACAGTCCGATCTCCCGATCCAGGAAATCGCCGGACTATGCGGCTACAGCAACCAGCGCTACTTCAGCACCGCGTTCAAGCAGCATACGGGGCTTTCGCCTTCGAAGTATCGGGAGCGGGAGGTTGTGTAATCAACATAAGCGATCACTACTAAAAAAAACAGCTTCCTTGAAAAATTTCCGGGAAGCTGTTCTTTTTTAAAAACATATCGATTAAAATCCTTCGCAAAAATTCAGGAGCATCAATAAATCAGATTCTCTTCCTACCTTTATATAATTACTATTAACAAATTCCTTTATTGTTTCTTTTTTATCCGGATAAATCGATATTATTTTTTTTAGTGTTGTTAACTTTTCTAGTTGCCCATCTATTTTAAAGAAATAAACATCATCGATTTTCTCTTCAATCTTTTCATTTATTATCAGATCATTGTATCTACCAGAAGCTTCATTGGAAAATGAGCTATAACTTGTAACAGAGGTAGTTTGCGAATAAGTACCATAAGCTCCTTGTTTACCCGCAGAGGCAAGCTCTGATTTCCGTATTACGTATAATGCCCTTCCTTTTTCAAGATAAATAACCTCCATAAAAGCATCTTTGTTCCCTGGTATGAAAATAC
>JBOFCW010000064.1:0-4420 GCA_051646395.1 Bacteroidales bacterium | reverse complement strand
ATTAATGTGACAGCAAGTATGGTCAACGTGTTCTTAAACCGCACATTACTGGAGCATGGCGGCGACCTGGCAATCGGGGCGTTCGGCATCGTAAACAGCTTCGCAATGATTATTGTAATGCTGATCATCGGCTTGTGCCAGGGGATGCAGCCCATCGTCGGTTACAATTATGGGGCACGCCGGTTCGATCGCGTGGAAGAAGTATTCAAAAAGACGCTTTTGGTTGCCACGGGATTCTCCATGCTGGGATTTCTGATCGCATTTTTTATGCCCCGGCTCATCGTAAATGCATTCACTACTGATGAGAAACTTAGTGAAATAGCTCAACATGGTTTGAGATTGGTAATGCTTGCGTTTCCTATCGTTGGTTTTCAGATCGTGACCACCAACTTTTTCCAATCGCTGGGAATGGCCTGGAAAGCGATATTCCTGAGTCTGTCCCGGCAGGTTCTTTTTCTGATACCGCTCATCTGGCTGTTGCCTCAATTTTTCGACCTTGATGGCGTATGGTATGCTTCTCCGGCTTCGGATGTGGTATCCGGCTTATTGGCGGCTTCTTTTATTTATTTTCAATGGCAGCGGTTCAATGCATCAATTACTCATCCATAAGTAAAAAAAGTCCGGATTTCGATGATTCGAATCCGGACTTTTTTTTGCAATGCAAGATAATAACCCATTATTCACAGCTACACATGCGGCTGAGTTTGCGTTTCGCTATTGCTTATTTATTTAAAATGACGGCACGGTTATAAATACTATTATCCGCTGCAAAAGGAGGATTTTCAAGATTTCCGCAAACGGCTGTCAGCTGCCCGGAATCCACTCCATAATCATTTACAAGAACCTGCATCACAGCTTCCGCTCGTTTAAGCGCAAGCTTTTCATTGAATGCCTTCGATCCCGTTTGCAAATCAGCATAGCCAATTAGTTTATATTGTTCGCCTTTGTTTTGTTTGATCGCATCTGCATAAAGCTTCAGATTCATTTTCTCCGCTTTCGTCAGCTTCGAACTGTTGATCCGGAAGAATACAGCCTGCTCCGGCACATCACATGCCGCTTGCTGAACCACTTGTGCTTTGCGCGCCTTCTCCGCATCCAACTCCTGCTCCATTCGTTTTGCCCGTGCCTGAGCTGCAGACAAATCATTTTCAAGAGTAGCGATCCGTTGATCATACACACTATAATTCGGTTTTTCAACCCGCTTGAAGTTGCGTTTTTTGAAACGATAGGTAAATCCCAGACTGAGATTCATCGGTACCACCACACAACGTCCGCCGTGAACCGTAGCCCGATCGATATCAGAGCTCAGCAATCCGGCTTTTACCTCCAGATTGATCGCCCAGGCACTGTTGATATTGAACTGATTCAGAATACCACCCGAGAACCCCGGAGATGTTCCTGTCGCTCCCCCTTTTTCACTGCGGGCAAGCATCATCCCGACAAATGGGATACAGTTATATACGCGATCTTCGCGATACCCCCACCATGCATTCGAGATATTGTATAACACATCCATTTCGGCTGTGAAATAGTTATATTTCTTACGCATGAATCCGTCGGCATCCGCCACACCATAAGTCCATCGGGTATCCGCGATTCCGAATCCCTTCATTTTGCCCAAGGCGAATGAAGCTCGCACTCCTACATTCGGCGTGATCCATTTACCTGCATTCAGATCGAAAACAGGCCCTAACCGTTTGCCGAAACTTCCATGGTCATTATGACCACCGAACATCGTTTGCACTCCGCCGTTCACCCCGACAAACCAATTGTCGCGAAAACGGTTCGTTTCATAAGGTCCGAATTTGTCCTGCGCGTTCACCTGCAAATATGACAAGCTAATCAATCCAAGAAAAAAGATAGAATTCTTCATAATTATATATTTAAAAATACATTTTCACTCAAATAACATCGCTCATTCTTTCATCACGCATCAGGCCACACTTATATCCATTATAAATGTTAATTCAAAACCTTTCCAACTCACAACCTTTTTTATTAAATCAAATTCTACAAAGCGGCACCACGTTAATTTGTGTTCGCCAAAATTATATCATTTTATTTACTATCATGTTTTTTTCGAGGAATATTTACAAAAAAACCCCGCCGAAGCGGGGTTTAGAATATTTTCTAAATAAGAAGCTTCCATTTCATCAGTATCCTAAAGAATCAAATACTGAAGTTCCGGAGTCTTTTCGTTTAGTCTTTGTTTTCCGGTCTCGGACGACGATCACCACGATCACCACGATCACCACGATGTTCGCGATCACCACGGTATTCGCGGTTGCCACGGTCGCGGTTATCACGATCTCCGCGGAATTCACGACGCTCGCGTGGTTCCGGTTCACCCTCTTTACGAGGAGGACGCGGCGTAAGCGCTTTCATCGACAAACGGAATTTACCCGTTTTCTTATCCACTTCGATCAGTTTCACAGTCACTTCGTCACCTTCTTTGATGCCCGATTCTTCCATCGTTTCGATGCGATCCCAGCTGATTTCAGAGATGTGAAGCAAACCATCTTTACCAGGCATGAACTCAACGAATGCGCCAAACGGCTGAAGCGTTTTCACTTTACCTGTATATGTTTCGCCTTCTTCAGGCACAGCGATGATTCCTTTCACTTTCGCCATAGCAGCCTCGATAGACTGACGGTTAGAAGCTGAAATCTCTACGCGGCCCTGGTTGTCGATCTCTTCGATTGTAACGGTAGCCCCTGTAGCTTCCTGAATTCCCTGAATGATTTTTCCACCCGGTCCGATGATCGCTCCGATAAATTCTTTCGGAACCATGATCACCTCGATACGAGGAGCATGATCTTTCATATCCTCACGAGGCTCAGCCATTGTTTCGGTGATCTTGCCAAGGATATGCTCGCGACCGGCTTTCGCCTGGCTCAAAGCCGTTTCAAGGATTTCGTAAGACAAACCATCAACTTTGATGTCCATCTGTGTAGCCGTGATACCTTTCGAAGTACCGGTCACCTTGAAGTCCATATCTCCCAGGTGGTCTTCGTCACCCAAAATATCCGAAAGAACGGCGAAACGAGCGTCGCCCGCGTCTTTGATCAATCCCATCGCGATACCCGATACAGGACGTTTGATCTGCACACCCGCATCCATCAAAGAAAGCGTACCGGCACAAACCGTAGCCATAGAAGAAGAACCGTTGGATTCGAAGATATCCGATACCAGACGGATCACGTAAGGGCAATCAGAAGGAATCATACGTTTCAACGCACGATGAGCCAGATTACCATGACCGATTTCACGACGGCCTACGCCACGCGAAGGACGAGCTTCTCCCGTTGAGAACGGAGGGAAGTTGTAATGCAACAAGAAACGGTCACGACCCTGGTTCAACACCTCGTCGATCATCTTCTCGTCTAGTTTCGTACCCAAAGTACAAGTACACAACGACTGTGTTTCACCACGGGTGAATACCGCCGAACCATGAGGACCCGGGATATAATCCACTTCCGACCAGATCGGACGGATTTCCGTAGTCGAACGGCCGTCAAGACGTTTTCCTTCGTTCAGGATACACTGACGCATCGCTTTTTTCTCTACATCATGGTAGTAGCGTTTGATCAGCTGCATTTTTTCCGCTGCAACTTCCGGATCAATCGATTCGATATATTCGTTCAGGATATTTTCGAAAGCAGCACCGCGCGCATGTTTGTTCGCGTTACCTTCTGCCGCTACGGCATATGCTTTATCGTAAGTCGCGCTGAATACCTCTTTACGAAGTTCTTCATCGTTTTCCTCGTGGCAGTAAGTACGTTTTACGGTTTTACCTACAGCTTCCATCAGTTCAAGCTGAACACGGCAGTGATCTTTGATCGCTTCGTGAGCCACTTTCATAGCCTCCAGCAGGTCCGCTTCAGAAACCTCATCCATCTCACCCTCAACCATCATGATATTATCCAGCGTAGCCGCTACCATGATATCCATGTCGGCCTGAGCCAGTTCGTCGAAAGTCGGATTGATTTTAAATTCTCCGTTGATACGTGCAACACGCGCTTCAGAGATCGGTCCGTTAAACGGGATATCGGATACTGCGATCGCTGCTGAAGCGGCAAGGCCTGCTAGTGCGTCAGGCATTGTTTCGCCATCCGATGAATATAGTGTTACATTTACAAACGTATCCGCGTGATAATCATCCGGAAACAACGGACGAAGAGCACGGTCAATCAAGCGAGAAGTCAGAATCTCATAGTCAGACGGACGTCCTTCCCTTTTTGTAAAACCTCCGGGAAAACGGCCTGCTGCCGCAAACTTCTCTTTATAGTCAACAGACAAAGGCATGAAATCCACGCCAGGGCCCACTTCTGTCGCCGAACAAACGGTTGCCAAAAGCATCGTACCGCCCATTCTAAGCTCTACGGCACCGTCAGCCTGTTTGGCCAACTTGCCTGTTTCG
>JBOFCW010000060.1:0-4681 GCA_051646395.1 Bacteroidales bacterium | reverse complement strand
ACTTTTTTCCACGTTGAGAATTGCCATTTTCCATCCCATGTAGTCGAGGAACCGGTCAATCCGGCATCCAAAGCTACACCCCATCTCCCGGAAGGAAGATCGTAGCGGGTTGTAGCATGAATACCTGCTCGTTGATTGGTGAAATTCCCGATTGAACCCATTATTGACCAATTGTTTTTTATTTTTAATCTTTGTGTCAAAGCAATGATTCCCGGTCTGATGTAATCAAATTGATTATCAAGTGAGTTATAGATCGGGAAAATGATTTGAGCGGTCACGTTCGCTCCTTTCCAAAGTTGCATCTGCAAGGTGGGGGCAAGGCCCGCTGTTAATCTAAAAATGACATCGGTACGTGAATTGTTCAAAATAAATACAGGAAAAGCTGTTAACAGGAGTTTTCCGGATGCATTATTGAATATTGGGGTTCGGGAAAGTGCCTGATGACAATTTTCTGTAGCGGAAGAGATTGAAATCATTTTCCCTGCCAGAGAATACATGTTTATTTTGGGAACGCCATTGTTTAACAGGTTTGTATGGATTGGGTTTTGGATATTCTCATCTTTGCAAATATTGAGTAAACCGATTAATCCCAGCCATGGTTGTTTATTTACGCGATCTTCGAAAGAAAGATAGATGGTGCTGTCTTTTTGGGTACAACGAATCATTTCCATTCCTTCCCGTGAAAGTCTGGTGATAAGTTTTGATGTTGTTGAGTTTTGTTGTTGTGCAAATATGTTGAAAGACAGAGTGCAGTAAAGTAAGAGTAGAATCAGTTGTCGCATTTTGCCCTCCTTCCCAATAAGTTTACGTTATAGCGGATGCCCGCAGAGATGCTTTTGAAGTCATAATAATAGACCTGTAATTCCAGATGATTGAATAAACGAGTTCTTAAACCGATGTTTATAGCCTCACAATCGTACTCACTCCACACGGAGAGTTCCTTTAAAAAGTTCGGTTGCCAGGCAATGGATCCAAATAGGCCTTCTTTTTTTGACCGCGTATAAAAAGGTATATAGTAACCGGCAGAGATAAAGAAGTCTTGTTTGCCGATTTGTAAGGTTTTGCTTAAGACTCCATAAATGGAAGCGAAATACCTGTTTTGTTTGTCATTTGTAATTTGTGTAACGTTCGAGGTCGTTACTACGTCGTTTGAGCCGATAGCCAGTGCCGGCCTCCAGGTTTTATATTCGGGTAGCAATCGTAATTTTAATCCGACGGATCGATCTTTGTTCCAGTAGTATTTTGTTTGAAGAGGTGTTTTTTTTTCGCATTTCAGAAAAGTAGACCGATAACTGATTTCCATGAATGAAAAAAAGGTGATATTCAGAAAATAATTTCCTGTATTGTAATTCCAGCTTGAAGGCATCATTTGTTGAGGTAGATAATTCCCTCCGAAGCTAAAGGTTCCATCCGTCATCATTTGTGCTGTGGGAGCATTCAGTCCGCCGGACATGCCCTGTGAGAACTGGGCATTAGCGTCGGTTATTATAAAAAAGAGTAGAAGAATCAGTAAGTTTCTACCCGATATTATATGAAGCATTACGCTTAAATTATTCATACAGCGATCCTTTCAGTATTTTGTCATCATAACAATGGAGCCGATAGTGTGTTTGAATTTTGATTTACTTTATTGGTAATTTTAATACTCAGATTTTCAAATGATTAATAATTTATAAATATTGAATATTTGGCATAATTAGATTTCTGTTTTTTTATTTGATCAGTTAAACACCCTTCTATTCCGGATCTGATTTTATTTTTATACCTACCCGAATGATTGCCTCCCCCCCGCAGAGGATTCATCTGTCCTCCGCGGAGGATTCATCTGTCCTCCGCGGAGAATTCTAATGTCCTCTGCGGAGAACCACTTCTCGCAAAAGGTTTATATAGATATCAACATTGGATTTTACCAGCTCTTTGATTATGTCGAAGTATTTAAATGAGCAAAATGCATTGTAGTAACTAAAAGAAATCAAAGAACTGTATTGGGGATAGCCAGATGTGGTAGATTTAAATCTGACAAAAAGTAAAAATGTTCCGATACGTTTGTTAATCAAAATAATCCAACTATTTTTGCATTCCGAATCAAAATCCGTTCAAATCTGATTGTTTTAAACTATTCTGACAGTCAGGTTGTTGGAATTAAAGGATCTATATTGAAGAATAGAGTTTTAATCATATAATAATTCGAAAGAATGAACGTTTCACAACAGAACATTGACAATGTTAATGCTGTAATCATCATTGAGATTACAAAAGCTGATTATCAGGAACAGGTTGAAAAGACCCTACGTACATATCGTCAGAAAGCAAATATTCCGGGATTCCGTAAAGGGATGGTTCCTATGGGAATGGTGAATAAAATGTTTGGAAAACAGGCTCTTGCAGATGAAATCAACAAGTTGGTTTCTGAAAAACTTTTCGGATTTATCCGTGAAAACAATATGAACGTACTTGGAGAACCAATGCCAAGTGCAGATCAGCCTACAATTGACTTCGATACACAGGAAGATTTTACTTTCAAATTTGATATCGCTCTTGCACCGGAAATCAAAATCGAACTTTCAAAAGCAGATAAAGTAGATTTCTATAATATCGCCATCACAGACGAAATGGTAGAAAAACAAACGGAAGCCCTTCAGGGTCGTTTCGGGAAATACGAAGATGTTGAGGTTGCCGGAGAAAAAGATATGTTGAAAGGTGATCTTGCTGAACTTGACGCAGAAGGAAACATCAAAGAAGGTGGGATTTTGGTTGAAGGAGCTGCTTTGATGCCTTCTTATTTCCAGAATGAAGAGCAGAAAGCTAAATTCGAAGGTGCAAAGAAACTTGCTTCTATTGACTTTAATCCTGCTGCTGCTGCAAACGGTAATGAAACTGAACTTGCTTCTATTCTGAAAATGAAAAAAGAAGATGCAGTTGGCATTACAGCGGATTTCCGTTTTACTATCAATGAAATATCTCATTTCGTGACAGCAGAGAAAAACGAAGAGTTTTTCCAGAATGTATTCGGTGAAGAAGTAAAAACAGAGGCTGAATTCGTAGCGAAAGTAAAAGAACTTATCGCAGAACAGCTGACACCGGAAAGCGATTATAAATTTGGTATTGACGCGCGTACTATGATCGAATCGAAAATAGGAGAGCTAGAAATGCCGGTTGAATTCCTGAAACGTTGGATGGTTGCTACAGGTGAGGAGCGTACAGAAGCTCAGGTTGAGGAAGAAATGCCACGTATGCTTCCTGAATTGAAATGGCACCTGATTAAAGAACAGTTGGTGAAAACATACGAAATCAAAGTTGAAGAAGCAGATGTGATGGAAATCGCTAAAAAAGCGACTCAGGCTCAATTTGCTCAGTATGGTATGGCTAACGTTCCTGCAGATCTTCTTGATAACTACGCGAAACAGATGTTGCAGAACAAAGAAACTGCACGCAATCTGATTGATCGTGCAACGGAAGACAAGATTATTGCGAAACTAAAAGAACTTGTTTCTTTGGAAGAAAAAGAAATCAGTGTGGAAGATTTTCAGAAAATGTTTGAAAATAAATAATTTCCTGTCGAAATAAATTACCGTAGAGACGTCCGAAGGGGCGTCTCTACGTGTTTTTATAAAATGGTAAAGATTATTTTTGTCGTGCTTTTGCAACAAACAAAATGAAATCTATCTTTGTATAGATATCGAAAATCAAAAACTAAAATTATGAACGACTTCAGAAAATTCGCGACAATGCACCTGAATATGAACGGAAATGCATTGGATAAATACATGGGTATTACTAATAGTTATATTTCTCCTACAATCATGGAGGAGCGTCAGTTGAACGTTGCTCAGATGGATGTGTTTTCGCGGTTGATGATGGATCGCATTATCTTTCTCGGTACACAGGTTGATGATTATACGGCAAATGTAATTCAGGCACAGCTGTTGTATCTTGATTCTGCAGATCCGGGGAAAGATATTTCGATTTACCTGAATACGCCCGGAGGAGCAGTTCATGCCGGTTTGGGTATTTATGATACCATGCAGTATGTTCAGAGTAAAGTTTCGACAATTTGCACGGGTATTGCTGCGTCGATGGGGGCTGTTTTGCTTGTAGCCGGTGAGGAAGGAAAGCGTTTTGCCTTGCAGCACTCTCGTATCATGATTCATCAGCCATTGGGTGGAATGCAGGGACAGGCATCCGATATGGAAATTACCATACGTGAAATTCAAAAAATACGTAAAGAATTGTATACGATTATTTCGGAACATTCTCATAATGATTATGCACGCATTGAACGTGATTCAGACCGTGATTTCTGGATGACAGCAGAAGAAGCTAAAGCGTATGGCATGATTGATGAAGTATTGACCCGTTCAAAAAAATAACCGAATAAAATGGCTAAACAACAGGATAAATGTAGTTTTTGTGGACGTACACGTCGGGAGGTTAGGTTGCTGATTTCCGGGGCCAGTGGCAATATATGCGAAGAATGTGCTCAACAGGCTTCTGAAATCGTGAAAGAGTCATTGTCTTCTCCTACAACCAACAGACCAGTGGGAAGCTTAGGATTCACAAAAGAGGATTTGCCTAATCCGGCTGATATAAAAACGTTCCTGGATCAATATGTTATCGGACAGGACAGCGCAAAGAAATTTCTTTCGGTAGCGGTTTATAATCATTATAAACGTTTATTGCA
>JBOFCW010000049.1:0-14173 GCA_051646395.1 Bacteroidales bacterium | reverse complement strand
TGTATAGCGGAGAATTAATTGGGGGATTCCTGAATGGAATTATGGATCGGCTCGATAGTAAAATTATAAAAAAACAAACTAATAAAATAATAAACATAGTTATATGTGCAAAGCGATACTGCATTTGTGGGCTGAATCCAGCCACATTAAAAGATACTTGAAGAAAAATTATAAGGATGTATTTTATTGTTGGAATGGCATAAGTTGGGAAAATATATATTGGGTAGAAAGATGCTGAAAATATGGACCTCAATCTTTAAATCCATCTGAATTTAAAGGGAAAGAATCCAACAAAAATTGGCAGTATTGCGGCAGTGCTTTTTATTGTATATCTTTATATCAACATAAGTTATTGATCTGATTAGATTTACAAACCGGCATAAAACAAAAAAAGGTTGTCATCACGACAACCCATCTTCTTAACCTTAAATCTAATACCATGAAAAACACAGTACAAATGTAGGCTTTTTATGTTATACAACAACTTTATCTACCACAAAAATGCGCTTAGTTAACCATAATTAATACTAATGTGATTAATTGCTATAACATACAGTTCTCCGTGTGGGATAAACCTTTTGTCTCTTCCATTTAAAAAGTCGGTTTCAGGGAATAATCACATTAAATAAAGATGCTGATCCTTACTTATTGCTAAAATGCAGGAAAGGGATCCCGATGCATTGCATCAATTTCGCTATCTTCGCAAACTGTTTTTCACTTTATATATTTCAAGGCACATACGACAATGATAGATCAGGCAACCATCGACAGGATTATGGATACCGCACAGATAGTAGATGTGGTATCAGATTTCGTCTCGCTAAAACGACGGGGAGCCAACCACATCGGTCTGTGTCCTTTCCACAATGAAAAAACACCCTCCTTCAGTGTTTCTACCACAAAAAATATCTGTAAATGTTTCAGTTGCGGGAAAGGAGGAAATCCGGTCAACTTCATCATGGAACATGAACAAATGACGTTTGTGGAAGCCTTGAAATACCTGGCAAAAAAATACAACATCGAAATTGAGGAGAAAGAGCTAACTGAAGAAGAGAAGCAAATCCAGTCTGCCCGGGAAGCAATGTTGGTAATCAACACGTTTGCTCAGGAACAATTTGCCCGCAACCTGTTCGACACAGACGAAGGACAAAATATCGGTTTGAGTTACTTCCATGAAAGGGGGTTCAGAAACGACATCATCCGTAAATTCCAACTCGGATACAGTTTCGAACAACGCGATCATTTCAGTCAGATAGCACTCCGACAAGGATTCAATAAAGACAACTTGCTGAAAACAGGACTCAGCATGGAGGGCCAGACAGGCCAAATAGCCGATCGCTTCCGTGGCCGCGTGATGTTTCCCGTTCATAGCCTCTCTGGTAAAGTGCTCGCTTTCGGGGGACGTATTTTACAAAAGAACGACAAGCTGGCGAAATATGTCAACTCGCCCGAATCGGAAATCTATCATAAAAGCAACGAGCTTTACGGTATTTACTTTGCCAAAGGTGCGATTATCAAACAAGACCGTTGTTTTCTTGTAGAGGGTTATACCGACGTTCTTTCCAAGCATCAGGCGGGTATCGAGAATGTCGTGGCATCTTCGGGAACATCTCTTACCCCGGGACAAATCCGGATGATTCATCGCTTCACACCCAATGTCACCGTATTGTACGATGGTGATGCAGCCGGAATCAAGGCATCTTTGCGCGGGATAGACCTGATTTTGAAAGAGGGCATGAATGTTAAGGTCGTTTCTTTGCCCGACGGCGACGACCCCGATTCCTTTTCGCGAAAACAGAGCGCGGCCTCTTTCATGCAATACATCACAGCGCATGAGACAGACTTTATTCGCTTTAAGACATCCTTGCTACTAGAGCAAGCGCAGAATGACCCGATTAAACGGGCGGAAATGATTGCAGATATCGTCCGAAGCATTGCTATTATTCCGGATAATATCATCCGTTCGGTTTATATCCGCGAAACCAGTCGGATGCTTGAGATCGGCGAAGAGGTATTAATCAACGAGGTCAACAAACAAAAAAGTGTCATTGCCGAAAGTGAGCAAACTCCACCCAGGGCAAATGTTGCTGCGATTCAGCCTGCGAATACACAAACAGATCAACCGGTTTCGGATATGGCTGCTCAACAGGCTGTACGAAGTGTCGTGCTTGATCGTTACGAACGTTCGATCGTCCGGTATATCATTCGTTACGGCGATCTGAATTTATATACAGACGAAGATGAAAACGGACAGGAAACAACCTATTCCGTTATTGGCTATATCCTTGGTGACCTTGCAAACGACCACATCACATTCGGCCATCCGCTTTATGCCCGGATATTAGAAATCTCACGACAAATCAATACCGGAGATAAATTCGAATCCTATTTCGTCAATCATCGGGATCCGGACGTTAGTCGCTTGGCTACCGATATGGTTGCAGACCGTTATCAGCTAAGCAAGATACATACAAAATATGCCGTAGTCGAAGAGGAAAAAGACCGTCTGTTCGACCTGATTCCACGTGCTCTATTCGAACTGAAAGATGCAATTATCCGGGAAGAGATCAAAGTAATAAATGATAAAATAAAAGCTGCTGCTCAGGCGCAGGATATGCCCCGAACGCTTGCTTTAATGGAAGAAGTAGCTGAAAAGAATCAGGTACGCGCGATTCTGGCAAAAGAACTCGGCGAACGAATCGTGACGCGTTATTGATTTTCAGCTTTTTCTTTTATCCGATGCGCTTTCCAAACCTGATAAGAGTTGATGATATTCTGCCATAAAATATAAGTGGATGGTGCCAGGGCTGCCACTGGATTCAGAAAAACCTGTGTCATCCAGATAGCCAGAATCGTATTTTTCTGCCCCAGTGCCTGTCCGGCTGCAATGCGGTTATCATAGCGGGAACCCAGTTTTTTTCCGATAAAAAACTGCACACAACAGACCAATAAAGAGACCAATCCGAGTGACACCTCCATCCTGACATCATGTTGCTGTAATTCAACCAAAGCATTTACCGTACGACCGGTAACGATCGCCAACGCTACAGACCAAAGATAAAAAGGAGTTTTCGAAAACCGAAGCATCATATTTTGAATCCGTAATGAAGAGTAACGGATCAGCCACGCAACCAATAGCGGCAGTATTAGTAAGGGAAAAATCTTGATAAAAATAGAAATAAAGGATTCCCAAAATGAAAATTCCTGATGGAATCCGACTATAGAGAAAAACACCGGAGCCAATAGTGCAACTCCAAGGTTACTCAAAAGCGTAAAGGATGTAAGAAATCCCACACTACCACCCAGTATTCCGGTAATTACAGCTGCAGAAGTAGCTGTGGGAGCCAAAAAACAAATAAATGCACCTTGCGCCAGCTCGGGCTGAGAAGTCTTCATAATTTCATAGACAGCGAATCCAGTAACCAACTGAATCGCAAGCAAGATAAAGTGAAGCCTTGAAAAACGGATCCCACGTGGAGATAGTTTACTGAATGTAAACAACAGCATAAAAAAAATAAGATAGGGAGTCAGGAATGACAGCGCATTGAACTGGGGATAAAAAATGCCTCCGAGCATCATGGCTATCGGCATCATCCAATCTTTTAATTTTTGTAACACAGAATATTAATATGTAAATTCACTGCGAATTTAATTATTTTTTTTGTTCCGCCTGTTTTTTCAAGAAACGACCGACAGCCGACTCGGTAAACGTTAGCTTTTGTTGTATGCCAAAACATTTTATAGGGGAAGGTGTTTCATTTTATAAATATGAATGTATTGACGATTCGTTTTTTAGTTTTGTGCATGATAGGATTGGCACATCTCTCAATCAGGAAAGCTGCCTCTCAGACGATTCACTATAAACTGGTGGATCTGACTGCTGATACAGCAAAACACAAAGAGATAAATATCATGGATAGTCTGGGATGGCTGTCTAAACCGGTAAATTATTTCATAAATGGCATTCATCTCAAATCGAAAGATAAACGTTTTTCATTTGGGAATATCGGTTTTTGGTCAACAGTACCAGTGTACAATTTTGTCGATGGTTTTTGGTTAGGACAAACTTTCGAAGCAAAAATGCATTTCAATGACAGGCACAAGCTTGATCTGGAAGCAATGGTCTATTATACGACCGCACGAAAGGTGATGACCTGGCAAACCGATTTAAGTTACAGTTATCTTCCTCATCTGGTTGGAAAACTCAAATTAATATCGGGTGATGTATCTGCCGATTTTGATAGTGATGAACATGTTTCAAGACTTGAAAACTCACTTTATTCCCTGTTTTTGGGTAGAAACTTCATAAAACTATATCGGAAAAAGTTTATTGAACTACAGAACAGCTTTTATCCTTTTCCGGGATTCAGACTCTACAACACCTTCGGTATCCAATGGCGAGGTAGTTTAAAAAATCATATCGAATACAGTTTCATCAAACCTAAGAAGGATTTTGTTCAGGACAATATTCCTTTTAACGAATACTACCGGGAAATGCCTCACAATACGGCTCTGATCGGTAGTTTCGGATTCGATTTTACCCTGTGTAAAGCCTGCGTCATAAACCCCAAAACCAATGAAATCATTTATTCGTATGTTCCTACCGTTTCGGCCAAACTCGTATTCGGAATACCTGCCGGACACCAAAACCGGAGTAAATTTCAATACATAGAAGGAAGTTTGAATCAACGGTTCAAGTTCTCCGGTAAAACGACTATTGACTATAAAATAGGCGGAGGAATTTTTATCAATGAACAAAATTTATGGTTTCCCGATTTTCGGCATTTTGGAGCTTATTCATTGCCCTCGATGCGTACATTTACAGACGACGGGTATTTTCTAATCGGTTATTACAAAGCAGATACGAAAAAGGAATGGATCAAAGGATCAGCCAATTTCATGTCTGAAAAGCTAACGCTCACCCGAATTCCTTTTTTTTCCAAAAATCATTTCAGCGAAGGCATCCATTACCGATATCTGTGGACTCCTGAAATCAGGCATTATTCCGAAATAGGTTATTCTTTCGGTTTCAAAGACTTGTTTCGGGCAGGAATTTTCTTGGGATTTGTCGGAGTAAAATACTCAAACATCGGATTTACCGTTTCTTTCCCCTGGCTTACAGGAGGATATTGATCACCACGCTACTAATAATACTATATTATTATGAATTTTATTAAACAATATGTTTATTTTTACGCGGAAAAAGAATCAATTTAATATCCTGTTCGATGTTTTACTTAGAAACGAAAGATGTAGTCAAGCAATATGCTGATCATCGGGCTCTCGACGGAGTAAGTATCCGCATTCCGGAAAATACAATTTACGGGTTACTTGGTCCGAACGGAGCGGGCAAAACCACAATGATCCGTATCATCAATCAAATTACGGGCCCGGATTCGGGAGAAGTATTGTTAAACGGAAAACCACTGACTCCGGAAGATGTTCATCGTATCGGCTATCTCCCCGAAGAGAGAGGGCTATATAAAAAGATGAAGGTGGGGGAGCAGGTAATCTACCTGGCTCAGTTGAAAGGTTTGACCAAACATGATGCCAAACAAAGCATGAACCAATGGTTTGAAAAATTCGGTATCGGCGAATGGAAAAATAAAAAAGTAGAGGAACTTTCAAAAGGAATGCAGCAAAAAATACAGTTTATCACAACTGTGCTTCACGAACCCAAATTGCTTATTTTTGACGAACCGTTTAGTGGTTTTGATCCCGTTAATGCCGAGATGATGAAAAAAGAGATTCTCGAATTAAAAGAGAAAGGGGCGACATTGATCCTTTCGACGCATAATATGAGTTCGGTCGAAGAGCTTTGTGAAGAGATCACGCTAATCAATCGTTCAAAAGCGGTCTTGCAAGGTAGAGTCGACGACATCCGCCAACAATTCAAAAAACACATTTTTCGCATTCGTACAGAAGAGCAAACGTTATCGACAGAAAACGGGCTATTCGAGATTTTAGGATCGCATCCTATACCGGGAGGCAATGAAAGTCTGATCCGTATAGACAGGCAATTATCCAACAACGACGCGATCATCGCCCTGACACGAAATCATCATTTGCTTGCATTCGAAGAGGTACTTCCATCCATGCAAGAAGTATTTATCGAAACAGTCAAAGATTCATCTATTAAAGCAGAAAACTTATGAGTAAGATCGGACTGATTATACAAAGAGAATACCTTACCCGCGTTTATAAAAAATCATTTATTCTCATGACGCTGGTAACTCCATTAATTTTCATCGCGTTCGCTGTTGTTCCGGCTCTTCTTTCGCAAATCAAAGATACGGATACAAAAAACATTGCGGTAATCGACCGGACCGGCAAATATGAAAGTCTGCTCGAAGGCAACGAAACCTATCACTTCATCCCGGTTAATGATGTTCAGGAAACGCCTCTCGATTATTACAAAACAAACGAAAAACAGCTCTATGCGATACTGACTATCAACGGAGATCTGCTTCAGGATCCGAACCAAATCACACTTTTTTCAGAAAAGACTGTGAACATGGGATTGGAGAAATTGATTACCTCCCAGTTGAATGATTATCTGACCAATGAAAAAATCAACTCGTATAACATACCGGGACTGAAAGATATCATCGAAAACTCACAGGTTTCGTTGAACCTACAAACTGTAAAATGGGATACTGACGGAAAAGAGACCTCTTCATCGGCAGATATTGCAGCAGCTATAGGCATGGCTGCAACCTTCCTGATTTATCTGTTTATCTTCGCATATGGCGGAATGGTAATGCAGGGTGTTATGCAGGAAAAAACCAACCGTATCGTCGAAGTGATCATATCCTCGGTCAGACCGATTGAATTAATGATGGGAAAAATCATCGGAGTGGGTCTTGTCGGCCTGACTCAGTTTCTGATTTGGGTATTCTTATTGGGCGGTATCGCATTGGCCTTCGGTATCGGTACTGTTATGTCAACCGACATCAGCGCCTTGGCAGAAATCGACCCTTCTATGACTTTATCGAAGCAGAGTGAAATCACTTCAGAGATTACGCATATGATATCGGGGATAAACTTTGCTCAAATACTCATTTTCTTCATCATTTATTTTATCGGAGGCTATTTGCTTTATGCAGCACTTTTTGCTGCAATCGGATCGATGGTCGATCAGGAGGCAGATACGCAACAATTTATGATTCCGGTAACGATGATTATCCTTTTTGCTTTTTATGCGGCAATCTACAGCATTGAAAATCCAGACGGTCCGTTGGCATTCTGGTGTTCGATCATCCCTTTCTCCTCTCCGATTGTGATGATGGTAAGGCTTCCATATGATGTGCCGGTCTGGCAGATGATTCTTTCAATCGGATTACTGTTCGGAACATTCATTTTAGTAACTTACTTCGCAGCAAAAATCTATCGTACGGGAATTCTGATGTACGGTAAGAAAATAACTTACAAAGAGATGATCAAGTGGTTAAGATATTGATTAAAACAAGAAGGGACGAAATCATTCGCCCCTTCTTGCTTTAAAAAAATCTTTGATTATTTGTAAACATTCATTGCTCAACACTCCGGTAGAGACCTGTGTTTTCGGATGAAGTGCCTTGGGTGCGAAAACCGAATATCCGCGTCGTTCGTCGGATGCTCCGTAAACAATACGGGATAGTTGCGACCAGCCTAAAGCGCCGGCACACATAATACAAGGCTCGAGCGTAACATACAAGGTGCAATCAGTAAGATATTTTCCACCGAGCAGATTCGTAGCCGCAGTAACAGCCTGCATTTCCGCATGCGCCGTAACGTCTTTAAGTGTTTCTGTCAGATTATGAGAACGCGCGATGATTCGATCGCGGCAAACAATAACCGCCCCGACCGGAACTTCTCCCTGATCGAAAGCCTTACGCGCCTCAAGCAGAGCTTGCTTCATAAAATAGGTATCGTCGAGTATCATCTATTAACGTCTCATTTCGTTTTCATTAAACAATGTTGGATGGTTTTCTTCCAGTTTTTGCAAAACGTGCAACAATATTGTTTCACGAAACCAACGGTTTCTGTTTGCTATTTTATATTTATCCAAATAACGATTCACCGCGTTATATTCCTTCTCGTTCATTGTAAAGGAAATACGAAAATCCCTTTCGAGCACGACATCAGCGATCGGGGTTGATTTTACTTTCTTTCTCATTCTTCCACAAAATTACAGGAGTAATTCTAATTAAAAAAGATTTAAACTATTTTTGTGGAATAACAGAATCGGATAGCCATGGCTCAACACAACCTGATCGGACAAGAAGGAGAAAAACTTGCTCTGGAATATCTCTTATCGAGAGGTTATCAAATCAGACATACGAACTGGCATTCGGGACATTATGAACTGGATATCGTCGCGGTATCCTCCGACGAACTGATTATTGTGGAAGTTAAGACCCGTACAACCGATCAGTTCGAAACGCCCGAACAAGCAGTAGACATACGCAAAATCCGACGGTTGGTTTTTGCGGCCGATCATTATATTAAGAGATTTCAAATCAGCCATCCGGTACGTTTTGATATCATCACAGTTCTACTTCAGGGAGAAGTCCCCAGAATAGAACACATTGAGGATGCGTTTTATCCTCCGGTTTTTTAATAAAAAAATAACTCACGGATTAAAAAAGTAGTATCATGCCTGAAATCATTCATCTCGAACAAACTCATTCGACCAACAATTACCTTCGTCACTTAGTTGAAGCAACACGTTCTACCGAAGAGGGGACCGTTGTATGGGCTGATTTTCAAAGTGCGGGCCGCGGACAACAGGGCAACACATGGGAGTCGGAACCGAGTAAAAATCTGCTCTTTACGCTTTTGCTTTGTCCCCAGGAAATAAAAGCGCGTGATCAGTTTGTGATCTCACAGGTCGTATCACTGGGCATTATAGACGTACTGAACGAATTGCGCGAAGGGTTTTCCATCAAATGGCCGAACGACATTTATTTCGGCAATAAAAAGGTAGCGGGTATTTTGATCGAAAACGATTTATCAGGACAAACCCTGCATCATTCGTATATCGGGATCGGACTGAATGTAAACCAGGAGGTATTTCTCAGCGATGCTCCCAATCCGATATCTTTGTTTCAAATCACAAATGAAAAGCTGAATCGGGAAGTTTTGCTCGAAAAAATTCTGAATAAAGTAATTCATTATTACATGATGGCACTCGAAGAAAAACAGATTCATATTCAAAAGCTTTACATGGACCGACTATTCCGAAATAAGGGTTTTCATTCTTATGCAGAATCGGGCAGACACTTTTTGGCTCGGATCAGCCACATTCATCCGGCAGGACATATGACGCTGGTCGACGAAAACGGAAAAGAAAAAACATACGATTTTAAAGAAGTCGAATTTGTTATTTAAAAAAAACCGGTGATTGCCTCACCGGTTTTTTTTCATTTTGTTAGCTTTTTCAACCTCTGACTTAAGAACATAGATTTCATATAAAGTATTCGATACGGTCTTATTCGATTGAACCTCGTTGGCCTTTTCAAGAAACTCCGCTGAACGAGACAAATCCTCATCCAGAATCGATTGAAGTTGCGCCCGATGTGCAGCATAGTGGATACGGGAGTTATTCGGTTGTTGTGAATATTGTTTTTCTGCTGCATCCAATTTTTGCTTTCCCGCCATGTAGAAGTAATTACCCATGAAGAGCAAAGCATCCAGATCAGTAGAATCGCGTTGTAAAATTTGTCTGTAAACCGGAATTGCATGATTGGCATCCCCTAACAACAACCAACCTTCCGCCTCCAATTTAAGCCACAGGATATTTTCGGGTTGCTCCAATCGTCCTTTTTGTGCTAGCTGAATCACCTTTTTGGGTTCACGTAAAAACAAGCGATACTTTATCATCCCATATAATAACGAATCCTTGTCCTCAGGAAATACATTTCGTAATCTGGATAGAGTCTCTTCATATGCATCGAAATGGCGCAATTTGATGCACAAACGAGAGTAATCACCTAGTATCATTTCCAACCGACCGTTATTTCGAATCACCAGCCCTTCCGTACGCACATCGCTGACCGAATCGGCAGCCATCTGGTTGGCTAGCATCGCTTTGGCCATAAAAGGAGAATAATTCATAGAATCTTTTAAAAACAAATCATACAACGTGCCGGCACTTTTCCATTTTTGCGTATTGAAAGCCTCCTCTGCCTTTTGCAAAAGCTGATCCTGATTGCCCTGTGAAAAGCCACTGACACCCGAACCGATTATCAGCATAACAGAGAGAAAAAATTTGAATTTTAAAAAATACATTTCGCTATTTTTATTTGATCTATAAACCGGGATGATATCACCTAACAAAAATAAAAAAATCCTCACAGATATATGCTTTATCCCGTTTAAGACTGCATAATCATTTGTATTTATTTAAATTTGTGGTTGCAAAACTGTTTTGCCGACATAACGCAAAAAAATAAACCGTTAAGGAAACAACGATATGGAAATAAAATACAAAAGAATTCTTCTTAAGCTGAGTGGAGAGTCGCTGATGGGCGAAAAACAATATGGTATCGATGAGAAAAGACTCGCTGAATATGCATCTCAAATCAAAGAAATTGCAGATTTGGGTATTCAAATCGGTATTGTAATCGGTGGAGGAAATATTTTTCGCGGATTAAGCGGTGCTTCGAAAGGATTCGATCGTGTAAAAGGAGATCAGATGGGAATGCTCGCTACCGTGATCAACGGATTGGCATTAGGCTCTGCTTTGAACTCGATCGGGCAGAAAGCGAAAGTCCTTACTGCGGTAAATATGTTTCCTATCGGAGAATACTATAGCAAATGGAAAGCAATCGAAGCCATGGAACAAGGTGAAATTGCGGTCTTAACAGGAGGTACAGGATGTCCGTATTTCACTACCGATACCGGTTCTGCTCTGCGTGGAATCGAAATCGAGGCCGATGTGATGCTCAAAGGAACTCGCGTGGACGGCATTTATACTGCTGATCCGGAAAAAGACCCCACGGCAGTTAAATATGACAAAATTTCTTACGACGAAATATATATCAAAGGTCTAAAAGTGATGGATTTGACTGCCACAGCCCTTTGCAAAGAGAACAATCTGCCTATCATCGTGTTTGATATGGATACGGTAGGGAATCTTAAAAAGGTACTAACGGGTGAAAACATCGGTACGCTCGTTTATTAAAATCATTATCTTTGTATTTAAACATATATAAAATCAAACATATATTATGGCGGAAGTAAAACAAATTCTTAGTGCTGCCGAAAGCAAAATGGAAGGAGCGGTCGCTCATCTTGACGAAGCTCTTGCCCATATCCGTGCCGGTAAAGCAAACCCACGCATTCTTGACGGTATTTTTGTTGAATATTACGGTAGCAGTGTGCCTTTGAGCAATGTGGCAAACATTTCGACTCCGGATGCAAAAACCATCACCATCACTCCATGGGAGAAAACTATGTTCCGCGAAATCGAAAAAGCCATCATCAATTCTGAATTGGGTATCATGCCTGAAAACAACGGTGAAATCATTCGCTTGGGTATTCCTCCTCTGACAGAAGATCGTCGTAAAGCATTAGCAAAACAATCTAAGGCTGAAGCTGAAACAGCAAAAGTGAGTATTCGTAACGCCCGTCGTGATGCAATCGAACAGGTAAAAAAAGCTCAGAAAGAAGGTTTGGCTGAAGATGCAGCAAAAGATGCAGAGGTTGCTGCTCAAAAAGTACATGACAAATACATCAAAATGATTGATGAAATCTATGCAGCAAAAGAAAAAGAGATCATGACTGTATAATCTCTTGCATTTTATGCATTCCTCATCATACCCTATGCGGTATAATCCGGGAGGAAATCCTGAAAGTAAAACTATATGTAAATAAACGCTGCTTTCCGGATTGCCTCCTGTTTGCTTATTTTCTCTTTTATTATTACACAATTTCTTCTATGACAACAGGTTTAGTTATTAAAAACACAGGTAGCTGGTATCAGGTAAAAACCGAAGACAATCGTATCGTGGATTGTAAGATCAAAGGCAGCTTCCGGTTAAAAGGAATCCGTAGCACCAATCCGGTTGCTGTTGGTGACCGCGTTGTCATCGATATCAATAAAGAGGGAACCGCCTTCATTACGAAGATCGAAGAACGCAAAAATTACATTATCCGCAAATCATCCAATCTTTCTAAGCAATCCCATATCCTGGCTACAAATCTGGATCAGGCTTTGCTGATTATAACGGTAAATTATCCGGAAACAAGTACTGTATTCATCGACCGTTTTTTAGCCACTGCTGAAGCTTACCGGATTCCGGTAAAAATTATTATCAATAAAACAGACCGTTATTCGGAAGAAGATATGAATTATACTGACGCGTTGATTCATCTTTATCAGGGCATCGGATATCCATGCTATAAGGTATCGGCTCGTACCGGTGAAGGCATCAATGCGATCAAAGAATTGCTTCAGAACAAAATCTCATTGCTTTCGGGTAATTCGGGTGTCGGCAAATCAACGCTGATCAATGCGATTCTCCCGGGATTATCCCTTAGAACGGCGGATATATCGGATGCACATGGAACCGGAATGCACACCACTACATTTTCTGAGATGTTCGAACTCCCGCAAGGTGGATATATCATTGATACCCCTGGAGTTAAAGGATTTGGGACTATTGACTTCAAGGAAGAAGAGGTCGCACATTTTTTTCCGGAAATTTTCAAAATTTCTGAGGGCTGTAGATTCAACAACTGCACGCATCGTCACGAACCGGGATGTGCCGTGAAGGATGCTCTCGAAAATCATTACATCAGTGAATCTCGCTATCATAGTTATCTGAGCATTCTGGAAGATGCTTCCGAAGGAAAATACCGCAGTGCGTTCTGATTTTCCATTCGGCTGAAGCAGCCTACAATTTTTTCAGGAATCGAATATACCGGAACTTATTTTCCGGCTTCTTTCACCAAATAAAGGCCTATTCTCAATTCAACCAAATCGGACATATGCGCAACAGACGCACACCTGAAAATTCATTCGGGACAGAAAAATTATACCTGTTCAATGATGCCGGAGTAAAGGCGGCTATCACTTATAAAATCAACGGAAGAAACTTCATAATTGCAAACATGCTTTATGAAACGTATGCCCCCTTCTTTGGCTAAGCCTACATCTTTTCCCCTATCAAAGATGATATTATTCCTGAAATCATTTAAATTATTTATATCCTGCATAGCTTTATGTTTCTCCTTAGAGCATGCGAACCGGATTTTGATATTCCGCCTGCGACAAAACCCGAAGCATCACTGACAGCCAATATAAGGATTCTTGAATTAAAAGAAAAATTTGCTGGTACTTTGGATTTGATTGGACATAAAGAAGGCTCCCCTTTATGTTGCTGAAGGAGTCGTGATCGGGAACAACGCGAGTGGAAACATCTATAAAAATGTGATGCCTCAGGATGCAACAGCTGCACTTACCTTATCAAGCAACGCAACAGGGCTATACAACGACTACCGGATAGGTCAAAAATGGTTATATAGCGACATCCTCCCTTCCGGAATTGACGACGTAGCAGGAGAATACTTTCTTATTTTGGTTAGGTATACCATAAATTACTTCGGCTCCTTAGTGACGTATATAATTACAATAGGACATCCGTGCCTGAAGAAAAGGCTGAACCGGGAGGAGAGAGCTCATAATAAAACCCTTATACAATTACCCAGACTTTAACGAAACAAGGAAAAACACAACTGAATTCAAGCTTGTTAACTAAAAGAGGGGCTAAGATCTGACCTTTTTCGAGAAGATCGGATAAAAGTGAATATCCCCAATAAAAACAGCCTGAATGAACACCGGTTAAAGCGTTCATTCAGGCTGTACCTATGATGCGTTAATTCTTTCAGGAACGCTTATTTTCATTCCCTTCATAATAATTGATAAAAGCATTATTGACAAGCCTGTTTCCTCCCGGAGTAGGATAATCGCCGGTGAAATACCAGTCACCCGTGTGACCGGGACAAGCATCATGAAGCCCTTCTATCGTTTGATATATTATTTCAACCTCAGCCCGGGTTGTTGACGGCGTAAGCATCGAAGCAATTTTTTGAGAAATCTGATTGGCAGAAAAAGGACGATAAATATCTTTTACATAGTTTACAATCTGCTCTTTCGGTAGATTCTGCTGTGCTTTGCTCCGGTCAT
>JBOFCW010000044.1:0-2004 GCA_051646395.1 Bacteroidales bacterium | reverse complement strand
TCCGTGCGAAACAGGACGCTTTTTCAATGGTTCTGAACATCAGAGCAAAGGGTTTTTTGTCTCGTTGCTTTATTTTCCTTAATGTTTTTATAGCTTGAGGATTGAAAGCATCGCAAATTAGATTGTATCCACCCAGTCCTTTTAGGGAGATGATTTCGCCGGCAGAAATTCTTTTGGCTAAGGATTGAAATACTTTTTCAGCAGATGCGTATCGGTACTGAAACGAATTACCCTTTTTTGGTTTTGTCAGGTAATAAAACGGGCCGCAATTGTTGCATGCAGTGGGCTGTGCATGAAAACGACGGTCTGTTATCAGCGTATATTCCTTATAACAATCAGGGCACATGGTAAACTGGTCCATAGAAGTGCTTGCTCTGTCATATGGGATTTCTTTTATGATGGTAAAGCGGGGACCGCAATTCGTACAGTTGATAAATGGATAGTCGATTCGGTTTTGTTGTGTCTCCATTT
Source organism: Bacteroidales bacterium (assembly GCA_051646395.1). GTDB lineage: Bacteria > Bacteroidota > Bacteroidia > Bacteroidales > JAUNSR01 > JAUNSR01. The sequence goes on along the minus strand of JBOFCW010000044.1, from coordinate 1,533 downwards.
CCTGTAAACACTGTTCACAAACTGCGATATCGGGAGAAATAGACGTGACATTTTCTGAAATATTCTGACTCTTTACGATCGAAAATTTATTTCTGTAGGGTATTCTGTCTTCTTTATTTATGTCGATTTGATCAATGCTGGAGGCAATGGGTTTTTCCCGTAGAATTGCTTTTATAAAAATATCTTTCAACTCTTCAGAGGCTTCGATTTCTATCTCTACCCCCTCATTGTTATTTTTAATCTGTCCGGCAAGATTCATTTGATTTGCAATCCGATAAATGAACGGGCGAAACCCGACTCCCTGTACAAGCCCTTTAATATGTAAGTGATAAATGTGCATGAGAAAGATAATTGTATGTCATTAAACAAACTGTATCCCGTATTTGTTTAAATCACGAAAAAATTATCAATAAATAAAAAGTTTATCTATGTGTTTAGCGATACCAGGTAAAATCATATCTGTAGATAAATCGATACCTGATTTGAAAATGGCACGCGTTGACTTTGGTGGTGTTGTCAAGAATATTTGTATAGAATGGACGGATGCGGAAGCTGGAGAATATATCCTTGCTCATGCAGGAGTTGCTCTTGGTAAAATAGATGAGAATGAAGCCCGTCGTTCAATATCTGAATTAAATAAAATAATGGATGGGATTGAATCATCTACAACAAATCATTAGAAGGGTATGGATTACAATCTGCCGACATTTCGGGAAAAAAAATATGTGGAAAATTTGATCGAGGCTATTCGGAAAAGATCCCGGAGGCAATATTCGATCATGGAAATTTGTGGTGGACAAACCCATGCGATAGCCAGATATAGGTTGGAAGAGCTGCTTCCTTCAAATATCCGATTGATCCATGGTCCGGGTTGTCCTGTGTGTGTGACTCCTGAAGCGACGGTTATTCAGGCTATTGAGATCGCAAAAAATCCGGAAGTGATTTTTACCACTTTTGGAGATATGCTACGGGTTCCGGGAGGAACCGAATCGCTGATGAGTATTCGTAGTCATGGGGCCGATATCAGGATGATTTATTCTCCGTTAGACGCTTTGCGTTTGGCTGCCATGAATCCGGATAAGGAGGTGGTTTTTTTCGGCATAGGGTTCGAAACAACAGCACCGGTCCATGCATTAACAATCCATCAGGCTCACAAGATGAAATTGAGGAATTTCAGTTTATTGTCTTCTCTCGTCTTAGTTCCCCCTGCTATACGATATTTGATGGATGACCCGGAAAACCGCATCGACGCCCTTCTGGCCGCAGGTCATGTTTGTGCGGTAACCGGATATGATGATTACCATCAGTTGGCAAGAATGAACAAATTGCCGGTCAGTGTAACTGGCTTTGAACCGGTCGATATTCTTTGGGGGGTTTATAATAGTATAGATCAATTGGAAAAAAAAGAATATACTGTACGTAACTCTTACGCACGAGTAGTAAAAGAACAAGGCAATGAGCGAGCTTTGCAAATTATGCGGGAGATTTTTGAGCCTTGTGACAGAGAATGGAGAGGAATGGGGCAGATTCCAC
>JBOFCW010000273.1:0-7270 GCA_051646395.1 Bacteroidales bacterium | reverse complement strand
ACTCCAATCCGGCCTCAAAAACAGCATTCCATATTTTCTCCGCATCCAAATTATAAAAATACAACTCAAATCCCCCTGCTCCTGTGTAACCGGTATTCGATATGATTACATGATCGACTCCGGCCATACTCCCGACTTTGAATGTATAATAGGGTATGGACGATAAATCTATGGTCGTTAGTTTTTGAAGCACCATCTGAGCCTTTGTGCCTTGTACTGCCAGTTGAGCAATTTTATCTGAAGCATTTTCCAGCTCTGCACCTTCGGTGTTATGGAGCACAAGCCATTGCCAGTCTTTTTCTATGTTGGAGGCATTGACAACAAGCATGTATTTATCCATACTATATTGATAAACCAACAGATCATCCACAATTCCCCCATCCTCATTCGGCAAACAAGAATACTGAGCTTTGCCCGGCTGTAGTTTCGAAACGTCATTGGAAGTTACTTTCTGCAAAAAAGAGAATGCATGCGGGCCTTTCACCCAGATCTCTCCCATATGGGATACATCGAATACACCTACCCCATTTACCACCGTCATGTGCTCGTCGATGATACCGGAATATTCGATAGGCATGTTATAACCGGCAAATTCATGCATTTTGGCTCCCAGAGCCATGTGTTTTTCAGTAAAAGGTGTTGTTTTCATGGATATGACTTATTTAAGTTAAAAAGACGAATCTTGTTACTTCTCATCATATAAAACACAGGATCGCCACAACTATCTCCATATGGAAACTTCCGATTGAAGAAATATACTGGCGCAATCACGCTTTCATTTTATAAAACAAAGAAACAAAATTCGTCTTTATACAGATTTATTTCATTTTAGCCGTCAGTTCTGCCAGTTTGACGATAGTCATCATCGCCTTTTCCATTGACTGAACCGGAACAAATTCATAACGACCATGGAAGTTATGACCACCGGCGAAGATATTCGGACAAGGCAAACCTTTGTAAGACAACTGAGAACCATCCGTTCCTCCTCTGATTGGTTTTACCTTCGGAGTAACGCCAACTTCTTCCATTGCTTTAAAGGCAAGATCAACAATGTATTTTACAGGCTCAACTTTTTCACGCATGTTATAATACTGATCTTTAAGTTCAACAGAGGCGCAGCCAGGGAATTCTTTGTTAATTTTTCGGGTAAGATGTTCGAACTCTTTTTTTCTTCTTTCGAAACGATCCCGGTCGTGATCCCGAATGATGTAAGTAAGCACCGTTTCCTCTACCGTACCTTTGAAATCGACCAGATGATAAAAACCTTCATACCCTTCAGTATGTTCCGGTGTTTCCCAACGAGGCAACATGATTGCAAACTGATTGGCTACACGAATGGAGTTGATCATTTTGTGTTTGGCATAACCTGGGTGTACATTGCGCCCCTTAAAGGTAATTTTAGCTACAGCAGCATTGAAATTTTCATATTCCAGCTCGCCGATTTCACCGCCATCCATGGTGTAAGCCCATTGTGCACCAAAATGTTCCACATCGAATTTATGCGCCCCTAATCCGATTTCCTCATCTGGCGTAAATGCGACGCGGATCTTACCATGTTTGATTTCCGGATGTGCCATCAGATATTCCATTGCTGACATGATTTCAGCAATTCCGGCTTTATCATCAGCACCCAACAACGTCAAACCATTGGTAACAATCAGATCCTGCCCCTGATATTGTGATAATTCAGGAAAATAGCCCGGAGAAAGGATTATATTTTCAGTTTCATTCAAAACAATATCTTTGCCATCATAAGCCTTCACGACACGCGGTTTAACGTTTCGGCCCGACATATCCGGAGATGTATCCATGTGGGCGATAAAGCCGATAACAGGCACCTCTTGATCGGTATTCGACGGCAGAGTAGCCATCAGATATCCGTTTTCATCGAGAGTAATTTCCGTCATACCCATCTCCTCAAGTTCTTTTTTAAGTTCCTGAGCAAAAAACATTTGTCCGGGTGTACTTGGAGTCATCTGTGTAAGTTCATCAGATTGTGTATCTTTGCTTACATAATGCAGAAATCTTTCGGTAAGATTCATATAGATTTTTTTTAGATAATATTTATCAGTTGATAATGAGCAAAGATATAATAAAATAAAAATAAACAGTAGGCATTATAAAACATTCTTTAATTCAAAACAGAGAGGAGCACCTATTAGAAATATGGCTAAAAAAAGAAGATCACCTAAACGCACTTTCAATTATCAGAAACTACTGACGATCGGATTAATACTACTATCTGTCGGACTGACATTGGGTTTGCTAAACGAGCAGAATCCGCATTTATTCAAGAAAAAGAATCACATCTCGGAAAAAGCACAATCGGTCATTTCTATATTGAAAGACACACTCGCTTTTTCCAAATCAAATCAAAAACAGACAACCAAAGAAAAAACAGCCGAATCATTCGATCAAAGAATATCATTTGATCTGAAAAGCTATAAACAACTCGAGCTACCTGCCCCTCTTTCTGACCGTTCGGAACAAATCATCGAACATTCAGGTTATACGGCTTCCTATAATAACAAATGGAAAGTTTCCAACTGGGTAAGTTATGAGTTGACACGAGAAGAATTGGGTGGTCGCGAAAAAAGAACCAATAAATTTGTCGCCGACCCTAAAATAATCGGAGCGAGAGCTACCGATGCGGATTACAAAGGTTCAGGTTATGACCGGGGACACCTCGCACCAGCAGCAGATATGGCATGGAGCAATGCAGCAATGAAGGAATCTTTTTATTTTTCAAACATGACACCGCAAGCACCCAACCTGAATCGGGGAATATGGAAATCGCTTGAAGACAAAGTGCGTAAATGGGCAGAACGCGACAGCGCGATTATTGTGATTTGCGGACCTGTCTTAAATGACACATCCAGAACCATAGGCAAAAACAGAGTTCTGGTTCCGACCCAGTTTTATAAAATAATATTCAGTCCATATACCGCTCAACCACGTGCTATCGGTTTTTTATTCAACAACGAAGGTTCGCTTCAAACCCTCGATTCTTTTGCCGTAACAGTCGACAGTATCGAAGCACTGACCGGAATCGACTTCTTTCACGATTTGCCCGACTCGATCGAAAGCAAAATCGAAGGATCGTTCCAGCTGAACCAGTGGTTCTGATTTAATCCCTGCCTCCGGTTTAAAAAAGAAAAAGCCGATTATGCCTGCGATGAGAATCATCAGGATCGGATGAACGCGCAAATATTTCACCATAACGAATGCGCCCAGACATAACAAAATACTTTTTAAATCAGGAAAATTCTGCGGAGTCATCAAAGACAAAGCTGCTGCTGCAATCAAACCGGCAATAGCAGGCCGAAGACCCGAAAAAAGGGCGTCAATCCATTTATTTTGCTTATAACGAATCAATAAACGACTCACCAGCAACATCAAAACAAACGATGGCAGGCAAACCGCAAAGGTGGCAATTATCGATCCCCACACGTTCCCGCTAGCAACATAGCCGATATATGTCGCGCTGTTAATACCCACAGGGCCAGGTGTCATCTGAGAAATTGCCACTATATCCGTAAACTGAGTGTCCGTCAACCAACGGTGGTTTTCCACAACTTCATGCTGGATCAAAGAGAGCATCGCATACCCACCTCCGAATCCGAACAATCCGATTTTTAAATACACCCAAAACAATTGCAGATAAATCATCATCTATATTTTATTATTCTTCAATCTAATAATTCAACGACTCTGAATCAGTCTTCTTACCAACGAATAAACACAGACACCCAAAATAATGTATACCGGTGATATTCCGGCCAGCCAGATTAAAAGTGCAGCAACGATTGGAATCCAGAAATTCGTCAGGTTTAATTTGGCTGCCCGCGCAGTAGAAAAAACCGGAATAATAATCAACGCGACTACAGCAGGACGAATTCCGTTGAAAATCGCAACTACGGAGTGATTATTATAAATCTGCGAAAAAAATATCGCGATGGCCAGAATCATCAAAAAAGATGGTAATACAGTTCCCAAAGTAGCGGCAATAGCACCCTTTAACGAACGCAATTTATTTCCGGTATAAATGGATATATTCACAGCCAGAATTCCCGGAAGCGATTGTGATACGGCCAACGCATCCACAAACTCCTCTTTTCCGATCCATCCTTTTTTTTCGACTACTTCTTTCTCTATGATCGCGATCATAGCCCATCCCCCTCCGAAGGTAAAAGCACCTATCTTAAAAAAAACAAAGAATAGTTCTCTGTATATTTTCAATTTACTCCACATATTTTTCGTTTCAAAGTTGAAATTCAATATAAAACAAAGATATAGATTCAAAACAGAAACCTCAATGGGATCTATATTTTTAATTCCCGCCGATCTGTTTTTCAAAAAAAGCATGCCATCTGTTTTCTTATTTTGTATTGTATTTTATTTTATCTTTGCATGCTATGAAACGTATCTTTAACATTATATTCTTTACTTTATTCGGGCTTGTGTTAAAAGGCTATGCACAGGAGCCTGTGCCGGATAACGCGCCTGCAGACACACCTGCAGAAAACCCGTGCATCGAGCATGAAGACAAAACCTATTCGTGGCGATTGACCCCGGAACTAGGCTTGATGTATCCTGCTGCTCTCGACACCGCTTTCCTGAATTTTTACAAAACCGATATTGAAGACTCCTTCGCTACTTCATACAATTACCTGGGCAACTTTGGTTCTCCGGGAGAATCCCGTATCTATTTTGACAGGATGGACCGCCCGGATTTCATGTTTATGAAGGCCTATGATCGCTTCAACGTATCCCCTGCAAAAATGCAGTATTACAACACCCAAATTCCATTTACGCAAGTCGCGTATCTGACAGGAGGCTCAAAACCGAATGCAGAAGACCGCTTTAAGGCTACTTTCGGAGGTAATATCAATCGCCGAATCGGTATCGGTGCCGCCATAGACTATATCTACGCACGAGGATATTACAACTTCACAGGTGTAAACTCTCTTGATTGGCAGCTTTACGGATATTATCTTGGCGATCGTTATCAGATACAAGCCTATACGAATATGGCAAATTTTTCCAATCAGGAAAACGGAGGTATATCGGATACCGATTACATTCTTAAACCGGAAAATGTAAATGAAAATCTCTCTGATCCACGCAATATTCCTACCAATTTGGAAAATGCATGGAACCGGGTAAAACACAAAGATTTCTATCTCACGCAACGTTATAACCTGGGGTTTGACAGAACCTATATGGTAAATGAAGACGATTCAACCGAATTCACTCAATTCATTCCTGTAACCAGTTTTATACATACGCTACATCTCAGCACGAATTACCGGAAATTCATCATCGAACCCAATGGAATTCTGAAAGAAGGTTTTTTCGAAAATACATATCTGAACAAAACCCAAACCGACGATTCCTTAAGGTATCATTCCTTGAAAAATACGTTGGGAATCGCACTCAATGAAGGATTTCACAAATATGCAAAATTCGGGTTAGCCGGGTATGCGACCCTTGAAAATCGCAAGTACACAAACATGCAGGATTCCACAAATCTTGGATTTATCGATCGCTCGTTCAAAACAAGCATCATCTGGGTAGGAGGTGAACTTACGAAACAAAAGGGATCGATTCTTACTTATCGCGCTAATGCTAAATTTGCCCTGAGCGGATATAATCTGGGAGATGTCGATATATCGGGCCAATTACAAACAAAGATACCGATGTTCGGAGATTCTTTGTATATCCGTGCAAACGGATATTTTAAGAACACAGAACCCTCTTATTACTTACAGCATTATATGTCAAATCATTTCGCATGGCGAAATTCTTTCAACAAAGAGAAACGATATCGTGCAAATGGTGAAATATTCTTACCTGTATCCCGCACAAATATCAGAGCAGGCGTTGAAAACATAACCAATCTGGTTTATTTTGACAATAAAGCACTTCCTCAGCAACACGGAAGTAACATTCAGGTATTCGAGGCCTCATTACAGCAGAATTTCAAATTTGGCGTATTCAACTGGAACAATTCGGTCGTATATCAAAAAACGAGCAACAAAGAAGTCTTGCCTCTACCCGATCTGAGTATTTATTCTCAGATGTATCTCGACTTCAGAATTGCAAAAGTCCTTCAGACGCAGCTTGGTTTCGATTGTTATTATTATACGCGCTATTATTCGCCGACGTATCAACCCGGTACACAGATGTTTCATACACAAAACACAGCTAAAACAGGAAATTATCCTTTGATGAACGTATTTGCCAATATGAAACTAAAAAAAGCACGCTTCTTTGTGATGATGTATCATGTAAACAAAGGACTGTTTGGAGGAAACGATTACTTTATGTCGCCTAATTATCCTACAAACCCGCGTGTATTCAAATTTGGAGTAAGTATCGATTTTGCTAACTAAACTAACAACTCTATGAAACGATTCAACCGAATGCTTTCTTTATATGTCGTCTTATTGGTACTTGTATTATTAACGATGGGAGGTATCCGGTTTTATCATCAGTCTCAATTGCCTCCGCCACCGCGGGATTTGACGGAAATCCGAAAAGAGGGAATCCTTCGGATTGCTGTCGATTATAACAAATCGAGTTATTTCGTTTCAGGAGATACGATTGCGGGCTTGGAATACGAATTATGCCGATCGCTCGAGAAAGTAAGCAATCTAAAAGTAGAGATTTATCCCGAAGCGAATCTGGCTAACAGCCTACAGGGTTTGCTCGATCAGCGCGTTGATATCGTCGCTCGTCCTATTCCGATTACCCTTCCGTATAAAGAAGAATTCAATTTCTCTCTTCCGTTATTTACCAACAAACTGGTTCTTGTTCAACGTAAAGCTTCGGACAACAACGGGATCGAGCCGATCAGAAATCAACTGGAACTGGCTCGTAAAACAGTTTACCTGCCGGCTGCATCGGCTTCCCGGCAACGATTGGACAATCTGACTGTGGAAATTGCTGATTCTATCTATTTCACAGAAGAATCAGTTTACGGAGAAGAACAGCTAATTATGCAGGTTGCCCGACACGAGATCGACTACGCCATCTGTAGTGAAAGTATCGCGCGCGGACTGATAAGAGACTACCCTAACCTGGATATACTAACGGCCATCGGCTTCAATCAATTCCGCGGATGGGCATTAAGAAAGGACTCTCCGGTATTGCTCGACAGTTTAAATAGTTGGCTCGAAAAAGAGATGCAAACACCACAATTCAAAAACAAAATCAACCGGTATATTAAAAATTATTGAATGTTAATCATTTCTTAATTGATGATTTA
>JBOFCW010000039.1:0-9074 GCA_051646395.1 Bacteroidales bacterium | reverse complement strand
CGGGCTTAGGGGTGAATATACCCACTATACGACCGGTTCGGGAGGCCGTGAAACAGAAACAGGCGATTACAAACGCAGTTACCTGGATTTGTTTCCAAGTGCATTCGTTTCGTATGCACTTCCGAAAGGAAATGAATTGCAATTGAATTACACCCGCAGAATCAACCGTCCGCGCGGACGTCAGTTGAATCCGTTTAAAAATATCAGCGACTCTGCGAATATATCCTTCGGGAATCCGCTGTTGTTGCCCGAATACACGGATGCGCTTGAGCTGAATTATATCAAGAACTGGGAGGAACACATGCTCTCGGCTTCGGTATATTACCGTTCGACAAACGGCGTAAGCCAGCGCGTAAACTATCTTGAAGGAAATACGCTTTATACGACCTACGACAACGTGACCGATTCCCGCCGCGCGGGGATGGAGATTGTCGGTAAAAACCGTCTTTTCGGATGGCTCGACCTGACTTCTACGGTGAATCTGTATTACTATAAGCTCAATGGTTTCGATTATCATTATAACGACCAGTCGACCCATTATAAAGGGAACGAAGATTTTTCATGGGATGCACGTATCATCGCAAATGCGATGTTACCCTGGAAACTAAGCTTCCAGGTAACGGGAAGCTACAATTCGGCAACCTATTCGCCACAGGGTAAAACGTATGAAAACTGGTGGCTCGATGCTGGTTTACGCCGCTCTTTCTTAGAAAGACGTCTGAGCGTAGCCATTACCGGAAGAGACTTACTGGATTCTCGCAAACGCAAGTCCTATACTTACGGCGACAACTTCTTCCAGACCAGTACCTCTCAATGGGGTGGCCGGCAGGTAGGCATCAGCATCTCCTATAATTTCGGGAATATGAAAACCTCTTCAAAAAAGAAACCGCGTAACAACGGCGAACGCCAGGACTCGATGGATGGCGACATGATGGATTTCTAAGAAACCGAAATACCGGTGCATAATCAAAAATAGCACGAACGATCATCCCTTATTCCTATCTTCTTTATGAATCGAAGAGACAGGGATAAGGGATGATCGTTTTTCAGTATAATGAATATCACATCACCGATTTACGGATAAAGCTGTTTTTTTGTCAGTAAAATTTAAATTTAGCTTTCCGTTAAGCTAAATTGAATAGGAATTGTTTTACTTTGTAAAGAGAATATTCAATCCGTATTTTCTGAGAAGAAAAGAGGACTTCGCATCGAATCTTCTCATTTGTAATTATTTGTAGGGGCGGGTAATAACGACTCGTTGTATTGTATTTTTTACGGACATAATAGCCGGATCAGCTTCGTTTAAAAAGTAAAAGGGAAGCAATACGGCAGACCGGTTTTATCCGGTGAGTATCATGCGCCGCTACTGATAAAAATGCGCCATTTACACTCTTTTGCGAGTGATCTCAAGCTGAGTGATGGCGATAATAATACCAATCAAGATATGGCAAAAAAAGAAAAGGACCCTCATAAGGGACGTATTAAGAAAAAAGAATTGCTGCCACAGATTCTGGCTTTCTTCGAAGAACAGCCGACACAATCATTCAACTATAAACAAGTATCCGAAGCAATCGGAGTGAAACGAGATATGCAACGCCAACAGGTGTTCGGCCTACTGGAAGAACTCAAAGAAGAGGACTTTCTGTTGGAAACATCGATGGGTAAATTCAAGCTCAACAAACGGGGCAAGGAGATGACGGGTACGTTTGAGAGACGTAGCAACGGCAAAAACCAACTCATCCCTGAAGATGGAGGTGATCCAATTTTTGTAGCAGAACGCAACTCGATGCGTGCGATGAACGGCGATAAAGTAAAAGTATTTTTGTCGGCCCGCAAAAAAGGTGAAGCACCCGAAGGAGAAGTAATCGAAATTATCGAACGTGTTCCTCAGACTTTTATCGGCGTGCTCGACGTACAACAACACTTCGCGTTTCTGGTCAACGACAACAAGTTTCTGGCAAACGATATTTTTATTCCCAAGGATAAACTGAAAGGTGGAAAAACCGGAGACAAGGCGGTCGTGAGAATCATCGACTGGCCGGAAAGAGCCAAAAATCCGACCGGAGAGGTAATTGACGTATTGGGGACATCCGGTGAAAACAATACCGAAATCCATGCGATTCTGGCTGAATTCGGCCTTCCGTATCACTATCCGGAAGCCGTAACGAAGGCTGCAGATAAAATTTCATTCGACATTCCGCAGGAAGAGATTGACAAAAGGGAGGATTTTAGAAAAATAACCACCTTCACCATCGATCCGAAAGATGCGAAAGACTTTGATGATGCGCTTTCAATCCGAAAACTGGAAAACGGAAATTACGAAATCGGAGTACACATTGCCGATGTAACGCATTATGTAAGACCGGGAGATATCATCGACCGTGAAGGAGAAGCTCGCGCCACATCGGTTTATCTGGTTGACCGTGTAGTGCCGATGCTACCAGAGCATCTGAGCAACGGGGTTTGCTCTTTGCGCCCGAACGAGGAAAAGCTGACTTTCTCTTGTATCTTCGAAATGAACGATCAGGCGGAAGTGGTAAAATCGCACATTGCCCGTACGGTGATCGAATCCGACCGTCGCTTTACATACGAAGAGGCGCAAGAGATGATCGAAGGCGCTGAGGGTGATTACAAACAGGAAATCCTGAAGATGGATGAGCTGGCCAAAAAACTGCGCCGCAAGCGTTTTGAAGACGGAGCCATCGCTTTCGACCGTCATGAGGTTAAATTCGATATCGATGAAAAAGGTAAGCCAGTCGGGGTTTATTTCAAAGTGTCGAAAGACGCCAACAAGCTGGTTGAAGAATTCATGTTGCTGGCAAACCGCACGGTAGCCGAATTCGTGGGTAATCCGCCGAAAGGCAAAAAGCCGAAAACATTCGTTTATCGTATCCATGATTTGCCGGATCCGGAGAAGATGGACAACTTTGCGACATTCATTCGCCGTTTCGGGTATAACCTGAAAACAGATGGAAAAAACAGTGATGTTTCGAAATCGATCAATAAATTACTCGATACCGTTCAGGGTACGCGCGAAGAAAACCTCATCGAGACCGTGGCGATCCGATCCATGGCAAAAGCGATTTACACGACAGAGAATATCGGCCATTATGGTCTGGCATTCGATTATTATACGCATTTTACGTCGCCGATACGCCGTTATCCCGATATGATGGTGCATCGCCTGCTCGACCGCTACCTCAACGGGGGGCGAAGCGCGGTGGCACAGAAGTATGAAGACCTTTGCAAACACGCATCCGAGCGGGAACAGCTGGCTGCCAATGCGGAGCGTGCTTCAATCAAATACAAACAGGTTGAATTCCTGAGCGAGCGTTTGGGTCAGGTTTATGACGGTGTGATTTCGGGTGTTACCGAATGGGGGATTTATGTGGAAATCAACGAAAACAAATGCGAGGGCATGCTTCCGATCCGTGATCTGGATGATGATTACTACGTTTTCGATGATAAAAACTACTGCCTGTTGGGAAAACGCAACGGCGGAATTTTCAGATTGGGAGATCCGATCAAGATTCAGGTAGCACGTACCAACATGGAGCGCAAAATCATCGACTTCGCTCTGGTAAAAGAGGACAAAGAGGGTAATCTGATTATGCCGGTGATCCGCCAGCAGCTTCCTCGAAAAGGATTCTCTGGCAATCGTCGCGATGGCCGCGATAACCGATAAGGCGGTGATACGGCAGATAAGCGGAAAGCAGGAGAAAACAGAAAGGAAGGGGAGCAGAAGGATGTAGCCAAAAGCGGTAAATCAAGAAGCCGGAGCCGATCAAGAGATAAAAACAAGGGGAAACCCAAAAAGAAATAAACGTTTCAGAACCGGGAGCCATTAAAATATGGCTCCCGGTTTTTTTATTAAAAGAGCGCAATCTAATGACACGTTCCTGACACACAAAAACAAGCGATTTATGCAGTCAAAAAAAAGAGTATCTTTGAAGTCTTATTGTCTGTATAAATCAATCGTCCGCACTCACCTTTAGTTGAGATACCCGACAAGAGGTATACCTTTGACGTATTTATACCCGACATAAATATTTGAAATCTACAAAATGAAAAGGTATCTTACATCAATCGCTTATTTGTTTTCTCTTCATACCGGCTGCCTGATAATATTCTCATTATTCCGGTTCATTCTTTTCATTTCAAACCACAACTTGCTGCAACCGGAATCTTCCGGTGAGTGGAAACTTCAAGCGCAAGCCTTCTTGCGGGGAATCTGGTTTGACAACGTGACGGCCTGCTATATCATGCTGACTCCTCTTGCTATCGCAACGATTTGCAGCCTGTTCAACTATTACGGGAAACGATTGTACCGGTTTCTTACCGGATTTATCATCACATTCTATCTGATTTCGTTTGCTTTGGCTGCTGCCAACATTCCATATTTTCATTACTTTTTTAAAAATATCAATTCATCCGTACTCAATTGGATGGACTACGGTACAACAACAATCGGAATGGTATTGGGTGAACCGTCTTACTGGTTGGCCCTGAGCGGATTTACGTGCGTTTTGGCACTTTGCATTTATGGAATCCGAAAATACTTCAAGCAATTTATCCTTTTTCTCCGGAAACAACCAGCTACAAAGGGTATTTCACTACAAACAGGTGGGATATTCATTCTTGGAGGTATCTTGATCGGCTTATGTTTGTTCGGCATACGCGGGCGTAGGGGATATAACCCCATCAAAGTCAGTTCTGCTTATTATTGCAATGATCCGTTTCTGAATCAACTCGGACTGAACGCGGCCTACAACCTTTTGGTGACATCTTTAGACGACATGCGACCGGAAAACAAACGCCTGAAGCTGACCGATGAACAGAAAGCTGTGGAATATGTAAAGGCATATCTGAAAATTCCGGAAAAACAAAAAGACGAAGCGCTTGTCCGAACAATCACAGCCAAAGGAAGGACAAACAAGAAAAACGTGATTATGATTTTTATGGAGTCGATGTCGGCAGATCTGATCGGAGCCTATGAAGGGGAAAAATCATTGACTCCGTTTTTGGACTCTCTTTATCAACAATCGATGAGCTTTAAGAATATCTATTCAGCCGGAATACATACCAATCATGGCCTGTATTCCACCTTGTATTCCTTCCCGACCATCCTGAAGCGGAATGCGATGAAAGGATCGGATATTCCCGCTTATACCGGCCTTCCCTCTATTTTGGAGAACAACGGATATCACAATCTGTTTTTCATGACTCACGAAGCTCAGTACGATAATATGAACGCATTTTTACGTACGAACGGCTATCACGATATCTACTCGGAAGAGAATTATCCGGAAGAAAAAATCGTAAACAGCTTTGGCGTACCGGATGACTACTTGTTTGAGTATGCATTGCCTGTTATCAACCGGCAAGCAGAGAAGAAGCAACCCTTCTTCGCCACCTTGCTAACAATATCCAATCATCCGCCCTATATCATCCCGGAATGGTTTGAAGGAAAAAGTCAGGAGAAGGAAGATCTGATCGTAGAATATGCCGACCATTGTCTGAAACAATTCATGCAGCAAGCGGCACGTCAATCCTGGTTCGAAAATACATTGTTTGTTTTTCTGGGAGACCACGGTAAAATGGTGGGAAATCCGGAAACCCAGATGCCTGATTCTTATAACCACATTCCCCTGATGATTTATTATCCGGGAATATCACCGGAAGAGAATCATAAACCCGGCGGACAAATCGATATCGCGCCCACCTTATTGGGAATGCTGAATCTGAATTATCGACGCCATCATTTGGGTATCGACTTGCTGAAAGAGGAACGGGACTGCATTTTTTATACTGCTGATAACCTGATCGGATGTCGCGATGCTGAACACCTGTATATTTATGCTCCGGGGGAAGATATGGAATTCCGGTATCTGATCGATGAAAACGGAGAATTTATTCCGGCAAACAATCACTCGGGAGAACGGTTTGAATACCTGAGAAAACATTGTTTTTCGATGTTACAGGCTACGGAATATCTGGTAAAGGAACGAAAAACGAAGCTCTGATCAGAGTTTTGTTTTTAGAATAATACAAAAGGCATATCGTAACAATTGAACGTTGACGATATGCCTTTCTTATTTCAAACTTTATCGCTTATAAAGAAGCCTGTTTATCAGCTCCCTCTTCAACTGCCGGTTGTGGCAAAGAAGGCAGAATGTGTTTTGCATAGTTATAACCCTGCTGATCGTAAATATCGATCATTTTTGGCATACGTGACAAGAAGTCATCGTAATTCTTATTTTCGGGTTGCGTCCATTGTACTTCAGACAACGCCGCCAAACGTGGCATCAGCATATATTCGGCATGAGAGCTTTCCGGGATGTACTCCGTCCATAAGTTAGCCTGACATCCAATGATGTATTTCTGTTGTTCAGGTGACAGCGAAGCCGGTAGGGGCTCGTAGCTATAAACCTTGTTCACGTCGATGAATCCACCGATACCCAGCGGCTCATTGTCGACATCCTTACTCTGCAGGTAATCAAAATAAAGATATGTATTCGGAGTCATGATCACTTTATGGTTCATTTTGGCAGCAGCGATGCCACCCTCTTCACCACGCCATGACATCACGGTCGCGTTCGGTGCTAATCCACCCTCAAGAACTTCATCCCAACCAATCATTTGACGACCGTTGTTATTCAGATGTTTCTCCATACGGCGAATCACATAACTCTGCAAGTTCTCTTCAGGAGAGTGATCTTTATTAGCAGCAAGATTTTCTTTTTTGATCCGGGCCTGACACTTCGGACATTTCTGCCATTTTGCCTTCGGACATTCATCTCCACCAATGTGGATATATTCTGATGGGAAAAGATCCATCACTTCGGTGAGGACATCTTCCAAAAAGGTCATTGCATCGTCGTTACCGGCACAAATCACATCTTCGAACACACCCCAACGTTTAGCAACATCATAAGGGCCGCCGGTACATCCCAATTGCGGATAAGTAGCCAAAGCTCCCAACATATGCCCCGGAAGGTCGATCTCAGGAATTACCGTAATAAAACGGTCCTGAGCATAATCTACCACTTCGCGAATCTCATCCTGCGTATAGAAACCACCATATGATTTTCCATCATACTGATCGGTATTTCTACCCAGTACGGTTTCCTTTCGAACCGACCCAATCTTTGTCAGTTCAGGATATTTTTTAATTTCGATACGCCATCCCTGGTCTTCTGTCAGATGCCAGTGGAAGGTATTCACATTATGTAATGCTAAGATATCGATGTACTTCTTAATAAACTCAACCGGAAATACGTGACGACCTACATCAAGATGTACACCGCGGTAGGCGAAACGTGGCGCATCTGTGATACGAACCGGTTTCAGTTCGACTGCATCACCGTTAGCGTCTGTCGGAATCGATTTTCGCAAAGTCTGGATTCCATAAAAGACCCCGGCTTCTGATGGAGCTGCAATCTGGATCGCTTCCCTTTTCACTTCCATCGTATATCCTTCTTCGTTTTTTACGTCATCAGCCAGCTTCAGTACGATATTCTTTCCTGGTTTGACCGAATTATCCGCTACCACCTCCGGCTGATACCCCGTTGCCTGCTTAATATAATCGGACAATAAAACAGCCGTTTGTTTAAGCACCTCATTCCCATGAGGGTAAACAATCCGCGTTGTCGGATTCAGAATGAACGATCGTCCAGATTCCATCACAACAGAATTCGGCTTTGGGATAACATTGTAATCTGCTTCCACTTTATTGGAGCTGTCGCAAGAAGCCAGCATTGACAGAGAAGCCATGGCAATAAGCAAATGATGTTTACTTTTCATGATAATGTGTGTTTTTATGTATGTGTTTTTTGAGTTTGCTAATATATTAATTTTATGTGTATTTTTTAAACTTATAACTACTTCTGTCAGTGTTTTTTCAATCAACTTGCTCTTATTGATTTTATTATATACCAATTCAGATTTAACAGATCCGATAATGATATTAGTTATATCAAGAAACAACAGCTTCGGATAACATCCGGATTAGTTCCGATTAAAAACAGAATAAGTAGGCACGCAAACAAAATATGCTAATTTTGTATGTCATAAATTGAGAAGAGCTGACTTATGGAAGAAAATATGAACCCGCAGAACCCGGCCGAATATGGTTCTGACTCGATCCGCACCCTCGACTGGAAAGAGCACATCCGTCGCCGTCCGGGTATGTATATCGGTAAATTGGGAGATGGTACCCACGCCGAAGATGGTATTTACGTTTTATTGAAAGAGGTATTGGATAATGCCATCGACGAATACATGATGGGATTCGGCCGCCAGGTCGAAGTCACAATCATCGATGGTAAGGTGACCGTCCGTGATTACGGTCGTGGTATTCCGCTGGATAAAGTCAACGATGTTGCCTCTAAAATGAATACGGGTGCGAAATACGATTCAAAAGCATTTAAAAAATCGGTTGGTCTGAACGGGGTAGGTATCAAAGCTGTCAATGCGCTTTCTACTGACTTTTATATCTGTTCTCACCGTGAGGGTAAAGCCAAAGCGAGTGATTTCAGCTGTGGAAATATACTGGAAGATTTCAGCATTACCTCAACCGGGGAAAGTAACGGTACGTTGGTTCGTTTCACTCCCGATGCGACGATCTTCAAAGAGTATCATTACCGCGATGAATTCGTTGAAACTCTGCTTAAAAATTATACATTCTTAAACTCCGGACTCTCGATCTATTATAACGGGAAGAAATTTTATTCGAAAAACGGTTTGGTTGATCTGCTTAACGAGAACATCACCGTTGATCCGCTATATCCGATTATCCACTTGCAGGGAGAAGACATCGAGGTGGTCCTTACTCACAGCAACCAGTATGGCGAAGAATATTATTCTTTCGTCAACGGCCAGCATACAACACAGGGAGGGACGCATCTTTCCGCATTTCGTGAATGGGTTTCGCGCACGATCAAGGAGTTTTACAACAAAAACTTCGACCTGACCGATATCCGTAACGGAATGATTGCAGCCGTAAGTGTAAAAGTCGAAGAACCTGTATTCGAATCGCAGACAAAAACAAAGCTCGGATCGAAAGATATGGCTCC
>JBOFCW010000021.1:0-6629 GCA_051646395.1 Bacteroidales bacterium | reverse complement strand
TCTTGCTGAATACTATCGTTCGATGGGACTGAAAGTATTGCTGATGGCCGACTCTACATCACGTTGGGCTCAGGCTTTGCGTGAGATGTCTAACCGTTTGGAAGAACTACCCGGACCGGATGCTTTCCCGATGGACCTTTCTGCGATTATTTCGAACTTCTACGGACGTGCAGGTTATGTGGTATTGAACAACGGTGAAACGGGTTCTATTACTTTCATCGGTACCGTATCTCCGGCAGGAGGTAACCTGAAAGAACCGGTGACGGAAAACACGAAGAAGGTAGCGCGTTGTTTCTTTGCTCTGGAGCAGGAGCGTGCCGACCGCAAACGTTATCCGGCCGTTAACCCGATTGATTCTTATTCTAAATACATCGAATATCCGGAATTCGAGGATTACATTTCCAAGCTGATTTCGCCGGAGTGGACTGCGAAAGTAAATGAAATCAAAACACGTTTGTTGCGTGGTAAGGAGATTTCAGAACAGATCAATATCCTGGGCGACGATGGTGTACCTACAGAATATCATGTGATTTTCTGGAAATCGGAATTGATTGACTTTGTAATTCTACAGCAGGATGCTTTCGATAAGATCGATTCAGTGACTCCATTGGAACGTCAGGAATATATGTTGAACAAAGTAATCGACGTTTGTCATGCGGATTTCCGTTTCACGAACTTCAACGAAGTAATGGATTACTTCAAGAAACTGATCAACTTGTTCAAACAGCAGAATTACTCTGAGTTCAAATCAGATAAATTCTATCAGTATGAAAAAGAGATTCAGGAACTGATTAGCGAACGCATCATCGAAAAATAAATTATGGCAACAAAAGCTTTTCAAAAAATATATACGAAAATCACGGCCATTACCAAAGCGACCTGTACGCTGAAAGCCAAAGGCGTTGGTAATGACGAGCTGGCAACTGTTGACGGAGAGTTGGCTCAGGTTGTAAAAATCGTAGGGGATGAAGTGACACTACAGGTATTCGGTGGTACCGAGGGTATCCGTACCAATGCAGAAGTGGTTTTTCTTGGACAGGCTCCTACAATCAGGGTAAGTGACCAGCTTGCCGGTCGTTTCTTCGATGCTTTCGGAAATCCGATCGACGGTGGTCCGGAAGTAGAAGGAGTAGAAGTGGAGATTGGTGGTCCTTCGGTAAATCCGGTGCGTCGCAAACAGCCATCAGAGCTGATTGCCACTGGTATTGCAGGGATCGACCTGAACAACACGTTGGTATCCGGACAGAAAATTCCTTTCTTTGCCGATCCCGATCAGCCTTTTAACCAGGTGATGGCCACTGTGGCTCTTCGTGCTAAAGCAGATAAAATCATCTTGGGTGCGATGGGTATGACCAATGATGACTTCTTGTTTTTCAAACATGTATTTAGTAACGCAGGTGCGCTAGATCGTATCGTAAGCTTCGTAAATACAACTGAGAACCCGCCGGTAGAACGTTTGTTGATTCCGGATATGGCATTGACGGCAGCGGAATATTTCGCTGTTGAGAAAAACGAGAAAGTGTTGGTTCTTTTGACAGACCTTACTTCGTATGCGGATGCACTTGCAATCGTATCCAACCGTATGGATCAGATCCCGTCGAAAGACTCGATGCCGGGCTCACTTTATTCAGACCTTGCAAAGATCTACGAAAAAGCGGTACAGTTCCCATCAGGAGGCTCAATTACGATTATCGCCGTGACCACGCTTTCAGGTGGAGATATTACACACGCCGTACCGGATAATACAGGATATATCACTGAAGGTCAGTTGTTCCTTCGTCGTGACTCTGAGATTGGTAAGGTCGTTGTCGATCCGTTCCGTTCACTGTCTCGTCTGAAACAGTTGGTAGCTGGTAAGAAAACACGCGAAGATCATCCGCAGGTGATGAATGCGGCAGTTCGTCTGTATTCGGATGCAGCGAATGCACGTACGAAAATGGAGAATGGTTTCGACCTGACCAATTACGATGAGCGTACACTTGCATTTGCTAAAGAGTATGCCAATGACCTGCTGGCGATCGATGTGAACCTGAATACGGATGAGATGTTGGATACTACCTGGAACTTGTTCTCGAAACATTTCAAACCGGACGAAGTAAACATCAAGCAGTCACTGGTAGAGAAGTACTGGCACAAATAACAACTACAATATGGCTATAAAATTTCAATATAATAAAACCTCGCTTCAGATGCTGGAAAAGCAGTTGAAGATGCGTGTGCGTACTTTGCCTACGATCAAGAACAAGGAAAGTGCGTTGCGTATGGAGGTGAAGAAATCGAAAGATGAGGCCAAAGAACTGGAAATATTACTGGAAAAGGAGATTGCGGCGTATGATCAGATGATGGCTCTTTGGAGCGAATTTGATCCTTCGCTGATTCGTGTAAAAGACGTGGAGCTGAATGTTCGCAAGATTGCGGGCGTTCGTGTTCCGGTTCTTGAGAATATCGATTTCGATATTCCTCCTTTCAGTTTGTTTACCGCTCCGAAATGGTATGTCGATGGATTCAGTATACTGATCCGTATGGCACGCACCGCCATTGAACGTGATTTTACCAACATGAAACTTGACTTGTTGGAGGTTGCCCGTAAAAAGACCACTCAAAAGGTAAACCTTTTCGAGAAGGTTCAGATTCCGGGTTATCAGGATGCGATCCGTAAAATCAAACGTTTTATGGAAGATGAGGAGAATCTTTCGAAATCTTCACAGAAGATTATGCGCTCACAGCAAGAAAAAAGAAAGGAGGCACAGGAATGATCGTAGCAATGTCAAAATACAGCTTTCTGGTTTATCATAAAGAGTATGAGGCTTTTTTGTCTCAACTCCGGGAAATGGGAATGTTGCATGTGATCGAAAAACAGGCAGGTGCACCCGAGGAGGGAAGTGACCTGCAGGCAAACCTGCAGCAAGCCACCCGTTTTGAAAAGGCTCTGAAAGATATGGATCGTGTGATGGAGGGCGAGCCTGGTGAAAATGCACCAGCTGTGGTTTCCGGTGATGCGATCGGGAAAGTAGCCGAGTTCGAACGCATGTTGGAGGAAAAGGGAAAACTGATTCAGAAACAATCGCTTTTGCAAAAAGAGTTGGAGCGTATGCAGGTATGGGGTTCGTTCGATTGGAACCGGATTTATGCTTTGCATGATGCCGGATATATCGTTCGTTTTTATACAGTAGCAGAACGTAACTTCAGAAATGAATGGGTAGAGCAGTATAACGCATTGCGTATACATACTGAAGGTTCACAACTTTTCTTCATAACGTTAACTCCGCAAGGTACTATTATCGAACTGGAAGACGCAGAAAGAGTCCGTTTGCCCAAGGAATCATTGCAGGATCTTATGCATGCGACAGGATCGCTTCAGGAAGAACTTCGTGAACTTCAGGCAGAGATTCTGGAGTTTTGCAAGCAATGGTATAACACGATTGAAGTCGGTTACCGGGAAACGCTCGAAGCGGTGGATTATTCTAAAGTGATTCTGAATTCCGAATCACAGGCGGATAATAAATTGATGCTTTTAGAGGGATGGATCCCAACCAAAAATGAGGCGGAACTGAATACTTTCCTTGAAAAAGAAGGGATCTATTATGTATCTCAACGAGCCTCAAAAGAGGATCCGGCTCCGGTAAAACTTCATAACAATGCCTTTGCCCGATTGTTTCATCCGATTACCGAACTGTATGATATGCCAGCATATGGAGAAATGGATCTGACTCCTTTCTTCGCACCGTTTTTTGTGATGTTCTTCGGGCTTTGTCTGGGAGATGCCGGATACGGGTTATTGTTGGTATTGATCGGGTTGATTGCCCGCGCCAAAGTTAAACCGTCTATGAAGCCGATGATGACACTGGTCACTATTCTGGGAGTCGGGACGGTTGTTTTCGGGATGATCAGCGGAACGCTCTTCGGTATCCAGCTGCTGGATGTACAGTGGCCATGGATTCAGAAACTGAAAAACTTCATGCTGACATCGAATGATTTGTTCTACTTCTCGCTTATGGTAGGGGTATTGCAGATTATTTTCGGTATGATCCTGAAAGCTGTTGGACAAACGGTACGTTTCGGATTTAAAAACGCATTGGCAGCCTGGGGATGGTTGATCCTGATCGCAGGTTGCGGAAGTGCTTTCGGTCTGGAAAAAGCCGGTTTGATCGGAGCTGATCTGGCGCGAATTCTGATGTATGTATGTGCTGGAGTAGGTGCACTGGGTATCTTTGTATTCAACGATGTAAAACGTAATCCGCTGATCAACATTGGTGCCGGCGTATGGGATAGTTACAACATGGCTTCCGGTTTACTGGGAGATGTCCTTTCTTACGTGCGTTTGTTCGCATTGGGTATTTCCGGTTCGGTATTGGGTCTTGTTTTTAACGACCTTGCCGTGAAAATGAGCCCCGATGTGCCTGTGGTCGGATTTATCGTAACAGCACTGATCCTTTTGTTCGGTCATGGTATGAATATCTTTATGTCGGGACTGGGAGCCTTCGTGCATCCGATGCGTCTTACATTCGTTGAGTTTTATAAAAATGCAGGTTTCGAAGGGGGAGGTAAAAGATATTCTCCATTTGCCCGCAAACAAAAAGAAGATTAATCGCATCGTAATAAATTATACGATAGTGTTTTAAGATTAAATACAGTAAAATATTAAAATAAATAACAATTAAAAATTACAATTATGCAACCAATCGTTTTAGCTTACATCGGAATCGGTCTTATGCTTGCTCTTTCCGGAATCGGAAGTGCTTATGGTGTTACGATCACAGGTAATGCTGCTGTAGGAGCCATGAAAAAGAACATCGATAAATTCGGTAACTACATGGTATTGTCTGCCCTTCCGGGTTCTCAGGGTCTTTACGGATTCCTTGGATATTTCTTGATTACGCTTTCAGGTAAACTGACTCCTGAAATTACCTGGCTTGCTGCCGGTGGTATCTTTGGTGCCGGTCTTGCTTTGGGTCTTGTTTGTTTATTCTCTGCAATTCGTCAGGGACAGGTATGTGCGAATGGTATCGCTGGTATCGGTGCAGGTTACGATTTGTTCGGTAAGACAATCATCCTGGCTGTATTCCCTGAGCTTTACGCCATCGTTGCGGTAGCTGCTACATTCTTGATCTCGCAGGCACTTTAATTATCAGCTTGTGAAATGAAACGGTAATCGTTGTAGATTATCCGAAATTCAGGATATGATTTGATCATATATAAAGGCGATTCTGTAAAGGGATCGCCTTTTCTGATTTTGGGATGAGATCGAGAAAAAAATCCGTTTTTACTTGATCTGTTAAATTCCCTTTTATTATGGATCTGATTTTATTTTTATTTCTATCCGGATATTTGTCCCTCTGCAGCGAACTCACCTGTCTTCCGCAGAGAACTCACTTGTCCTCTGCGGAAGACAGGTGAGTTCTCTGCGGAGAGCCACTTCTCGCAAAAGATTCGATTGTATTTTCTTTCAAATACAATATGAATAAAATAGATATCAACCTGATTATTTACTTGATCCTTTAAAGATGAAGTCATATTTTCGTTCATAAGCGCAGCGATAGCTGCTCCTTTGATTACTTATGTGATTTTGTCAAATATCACGGGTCAGGATATTATTTCTAAATATATATTCAGTTATACATTAAATCAAATCGCACTTAATTTTATTTTTATGATGAATTCTTATCGATTGTGGTTTAAAGGATTGAAGTGAAGATGTTGAGAAAATTACATCTTATCCAGGTTCAGATAGGCCGCCAAAAATTGATTACTCCATTTTTGTTTCTCATAGGCGGAATCGATTTTCTCTAAAAGATATTCGTGTTTTTGAAGGAATTGTTTCGCTTCATTCCTCTGATTATTAGATTTCATCATGATACTTAGGCTAATCACTGAATGTAATTTCCACGAGATCAATGCTTGTTTGTTTTCTGAAGTTTCTTCGATATCTGGCAATAATTCGAGGCATTCGTTTTGTTTTCGGATCGCGGCATCTGTTTTATTTGAATTCGATAGTAATTGGGCATATTGGTTTTTGAAGTTTAACCGGTACTGAAACAACTGCTTGTTAAATAAGTTCTTGTAAAAATCATAACTTTTGTCGATTTGTTCATAAAGAGTAATAGCTTGTTTCTGTTGATTTGTTTTTATTTTCAGATTTGCCAATTTAAGTAGGATTTCATTCAGAAAAACAACTCCAGAAAAAGAATAAATTCCTTCTTGTAATGAATAATGGATCGATTCTTTACACAAAGCAATCTGTTTATCCCTATCCTGTGAGTAGTATTTATTTAAACGATCGGAGGTGAGAGCCAGAAAAAAGTGATATCCATTTGTTCGTTGTGATAGTCCTTTGGCAATATCATAGGAAAGGAGCATATTGTTTAGTGCTTTTTTATGATCTTTAGCGTCGTAGTCACATTCGGATAGCTGGTAATAAAAAATAGATCGGTAGTAATCCTTTTCCTCATTGAAATTAAAATCCTTGTTCTCTGCGATAAGAAGGGCTTCCTCAATAGTGGTACGAGCCTGCTTATACGCTTTGGTATGTTGCAATTGAGCGATGTAATTGGAGTATGTACGGAAAAACGGTTTTATGATGGTTTCTTTCGAATGTTTCAATCGCTGTCGGTTCAATTCAATGGCTTTTT
>JBOFCW010000018.1:0-18053 GCA_051646395.1 Bacteroidales bacterium | reverse complement strand
AAAAAAAACTACCTTTGTTTTAAATAAAACTTTAGGTGATGATGGAACAATCCGGATCCTCAAACCGTTAATTAAAGCAACTATTTATTAATCAAAACTTTCATTTATGAAACTTCATATCGGATTCGTATCTATTCTTTTTTTGGTTTTTCTGGGTAGTTTTACTGGATGTAACAAACAAGCAGGATTAGCAGAAAACGACTTGCAATTTTCAGAATTTAAACTTGATACGGTTTGTCATTTATTTAATGATACCGCGCGTCCGGCTTGTAACTTCAAGCTTGACATGAAATACCCATCGGCATCGAATGACGCCAAGCTGCTGGATTCTGTTCAGAAGATTTTCATCGAAAGTTATTTGGGAGCGCAATATGCTTCCGAATCGCCGGCAATAGCTGCTCAAAACTACATGAAATCTTATGTTAACGACTATCTTGAACTTGAAAAAGATTCAATCATGTTCAATCGTGCCGTTAAAGAAGGTTGGGGTTTGGCATCATTCAATTATGAGGAAATCTCTTCTTCCGAAATCAAATTCAACCGGGGAGGTTTTTTTAGTTATGCAGTCAGCATTTATTCATTTACGGGAGGAGCTCATGGAATGAATGGAACGAATAACCATGTCATCAATCTGGAAACAAAATCGCTGATGACTCTGAATGATCTGTTTCCTGAAACCAGCCTTCAGGATGTTGGTTCCCTGATTATCGGGCAGATTGCCAAAGACCGTAATTTTACTAATCCAGCTCAATTGAATGAAGATGGATTCTTCAGTATAGAAGACGTTGTTCCAACTGATAACTTTTATATTAATGAAGAAGGAATCGGATGGGTTTACAATCCTTACGAAATAGCGGTTTACGCTACCGGGCAAATCCATGTGTTCCTGGACTGGAGTACGGTGAAACCCTATTTACAGGAAGAAACGCCTGTTATGAAACTGGTTGAAGAATCAGAGAAATAATTACTTTCCCACAATATATAATAGACAAGATGCAATTAATCGAAAAATATTTTCCGAATCTTAACGAAGAGCAAAAAAAACAATTTGATGCGCTATATGACTTATATACCGAATGGAATTCGAAAATCAATGTGATTTCACGCAAGGATATAGAAAATCTGTATTTGCATCATGTATTGCATTCCTTAAGCATCGCCAAAGTTGTTGAATTCAAACCGGGCACAACCCTAATGGATGTAGGCACCGGTGGAGGATTCCCAGGAATCCCTTTAGCGATCCTTTTTCCTGAGTGCCATTTTCACCTCGTTGACCGCATTGGCAAAAAGGTGCGTGTTGCACAAGAAGTAGCACAATCTATCGGACTACAAAATGTAACTTTCCGTCATTGCGGTGTAGAAGAAGAGAAAACAAAATTCGACTTCATCGTTAGCCGTGCCGTTATGCCCTTAGATGATCTTGTCAAGCTTATACGTAAAAATGTTAGCAAAGAGCAGCACAACGGTTTACCCAATGGTCTGATCTGTTTGAAGGGTGGAGATTTGCAACACGAGGTTTTACCTTATAAGAAAACCGCAATTCTTTATGATTTAAAAGAGTTCTTTACAGAAGATTTCTTTGAAACAAAAAAAGCGGTATTCGTTCAGATAAACGGTTAATTATGGAAATAAAAAAATTTCAGTTTAATCCATTCCCAGTCAATACATATGTATTATGGGATCCGGCATCCAAGGAATGTGCAATCATCGATCCCGGATGTTACTGGCAGGAAGAAACAGAAGCTCTTAATCTGTTCATATCCGAACACGGACTTCTGGTTAAGTATATTTTGCTTACCCACTTACACCTGGATCACGCGTTATCTGTACCTGCTATCAAAAGGAAATACAATGCCCCTTTTATGGCCAATAAAAAAGATGCTTTCCAGCTTGAAAATGCGGCACAAAAAGCGGCTTCGTATGGACTTAGAATTCCGGAGGAACCGATTGAAATAGATTTGGATTTGACAGAGCAGACAGAACTTAAGCTTGGAAAGGAAAATATCTGCGTATTGGAAGTTCCGGGTCACTCACCGGGAAGTGTGGTGTTTTATGTCGAAAAAGACAAAATACTGATTGTCGGAGATGTATTATTCCGTCAGAGCATTGGCCGCGCTGATTTGCCGGGAGGAGATTACAAAACGTTGATAAGCAATATCGAAAGCAAACTGCTCCATTTGCCTGATAACACAATTGTATATTCAGGCCACGGACCAGAAACTACGATAGGATATGAAAAACAATTCAATCCGTTTCTTTCTTAAAGAAATGGATTGGCAGGTATGAATGTAAAAAAATACAGTAATACCGGATGAAATAAAACATGAAAATACAAGGTTATCCAAATGATTTTTATATTTGTATATAATAGAATCGTTGGATAACCTTTTTTAATCTAATACATAAAAACATGAATACGCAGTATCTTGCTCCAAGGCATATTGGTATCGGCGAAAAAGATTTACCGGATATGCTAAAAATGATCGGTGTTTCGAATTTAACAGAATTAATCCATCAGACAATCCCGTCTGATATATTACTAAAAAAACCACTTCAACTTCCGATTCCTCTCACAGAAAGAGAATATCAGGAACACATAGCACACCTGTCTTCTAAAAACAAAGTGTTCACAACTTACATCGGGCAGGGATGGTATGATACATTCACTCCTGGTGTTATATTACGTAATGTTTTTGAGAACCCTGTATGGTATACTTCTTATACCCCATATCAGGCAGAAATATCCCAGGGGCGTTTGGAAGCGTTGATGAATTTCCAAACGATGGTCTGTGAACTCACCTCCATGGAATTAGCCAACTGTTCATTACTTGACGAAGCAACAGCTGGAGCAGAAGCTGCCACAATGATGTATAATTTACGTTCGCGTGAAAAAATCAAAAACGGGGCAAATAAGCTTTTTGTTGACATAAATCTTTTTGAACAAACTAAAGCGGTAATTCATACCCGCATGATTCCGCAAAATATAGAAATAGTAACAGGAGACTTTCGAAATTTCACTTTTACACCCGATATATTTGGTGCTGTGATTCAATACCCTGATAGAAATGGGTTAGTGAATGATTATTGTGATTTTGTAAAACAAGCACATGAGCAAGACGCAAAAGTAGCCGTAGCTGCTGATATATTAAGTCTGGCTTTATTAATTCCTCCGGGAGAGTGGGATGCTGATATTTGTTTCGGTAGTACTCAAAGATTCGGAATTCCGATGTTTTACGGTGGTCCTTCTGCTGCTTTTTTTGCTACGCGTGATGCTTTTAAAAGAAATATCCCAGGTCGAATCATCGGATATTCGAAAGATGCATATGGTAAAATAGCGCTACGTATGGCACTCCAAACAAGAGAGCAACATATTAAACGAGAAAAAGCGACTTCAAATATATGTACCGCGCAGGCACTGCTTGCAACCATGGCCTCATTCTATGGCATCTATATGGGACCGGATGGATTGAAAGAGATTGCCACGCAGACACACCGGCTTGCTTCATCAATGGCTGTAGAATTGGAGAAATTGGGATACAGGCAAAATAACACTATATTTTTCGACACATTAAACATTACACTTCCCTCGAATATAGACAGAAATGCTCTACGCCAAATGATGGAGCATGAAAACGTTAATCTCTATTATGCTCCTGACGGCCATATCGGGATCAGTCTGGATGAAACGACAACTCAAGAGAAAGTAAATCTTTTGCTACAACTATTCGCCCGAGCCAATGGGGCAAATATGTATTCGAATGAAACGTCTTTCATTAATGAAATGATTCCCGGCGAATTAAAAAGAAGTTCGCCATTTATGAAGCAGGATATCTTTAACCAGCATCATACGGAAACAGAATTGATGCGTTATATCAAAAAGCTGGAAAGAAAAGATATTTCATTAGCTCATTCGATGATACCACTCGGGTCTTGTACGATGAAACTCAATGCTGCCGCAGAATTAATTCCGCTTAATGACATGAAATGGGGAGGCATTCACCCGATGGCGCCTTCCGACCAAACCGGAGGGTATCTTGAATTGATCAAAAACCTTGCAACGTATCTGGCTGAAATAACCGGAATGGATTCCGTCAGTTTTCAACCCAATTCTGGTGCAGCCGGCGAATATGCCGGACTAAGAGTCATTCGTAGCTATCAGGAAAGCATCGGACAAGGCGAACGTAACATCGTACTCATTCCTGCATCTGCGCACGGTACCAATCCGGCTTCTGCAGCTCAATGCGGATATGACATCGTCATTGTTGCCTGCGACGAACAAGGAAATGTCGATATGATCGACATGAAAGAAAAAGCAGAAAAACATGCTCCGCATCTGGCTGCGCTCATGATTACCTATCCTTCTACGCATGGTATTTTCGAACATGAAATAATGGCTTGTTGCGAATTGATACATCAAAATGGTGGTCAGGTATATATGGATGGGGCGAACATGAATGCTCAGGTTGGGCTGACAAGCCCAGGATTTATAGGTGCCGATGTTTGCCATCTTAACCTGCACAAGACTTTCGCCATCCCACATGGAGGTGGTGGCCCCGGAGCCGGACCAATCTGCGTAAAAAAACACTTGGAAAAATTTCTCCCTCATCATCCGTTGACCGATGGTTCGCGAATGGATACTGTTTCCTCAGCACCATTCGGTAGCGCTGGAATACTTGAAATCACATATGGATATATACGAATGATGGGAGCCGAAGGTTTAGCTCAGGCTAGTCGTATTGCAATATTGAACGCCAATTATCTGGCCTCTGCATTCAACAATTCGTACGGTGTCGTTTATACCGGGAAAAATAATCGTGTCGGCCATGAATTGATATTGGAATGCAGAAAGATAAAAGAACAGTCCGGCATAGATGAATCAGATATTTCCAAACGTTTGATGGACTATGGTTATCATGCTCCGACCCTTTCGTTCCCTGTTCATGGAACACTGATGATCGAACCGACTGAAAGTGAAAGTAAGTTCGAGCTGGATCGCTTTATCAAAGTAATGATGACAATCTTTACAGAAATTAAAGAAGTAGAATCAGGTATTGCTGACAAGCAAGACAATGTTTTGAAAAATGCGCCTCATCCCCAATATGAAATATGTGCTGATGTGTGGAATCACAGCTATGATCGCAGAAAAGCAGCTTTTCCTTTGGACTGGCTTGAAGAAAATAAATTCTGGATCAACGTAGCCCGGATTGACAACGCATCTGGTGATAGAAACCTGATTGCACGCATCTGTAATTGTTCTTTCTGACAGATTACAAAAAACACGCAAAGTTCTCTTTCTTACAGAAGAGACTTTGCGTGTTTTTTGATATTTTACTATTAAAAAGGTCTTTTAATTATAGATTTCAGAGATCTTTAAAACGCAATGAATCAACTTTTGTCAAACGGGATACAAGATTTTCTAGTTCCGAACAACGGATTCGAAGCGTCATTTCACAATCCATATCAAAATATTGGGATATAATTGTTGGATTGTTCTCTTTTACGATACGCATAACCTGATTCATAAAAGGATATTCAAATATAATCTGAATATCTTCTTCCACAAGACACTCTATAATCCGGTTATTTCGGATCGCATCCGCAGCAGCCTCGCGATAAGCAACAATAAGGCCACTCGTACCAAGCTTAACACCTCCAAAATAACGAATAACAACAATCAGAATATTGGTCAGTTCAAATGAATTAATTTGTCCCAATATGGGTTTGCCTGCAGTTCCCGACGGTTCTCCATTGTCATTTGAACGGTATTCGGTTCGTTCATGCCCGATCATATAAGCCCAACAAACATGCCGGGCATCATAATATTTTTTCGTGTAATATTCGATTTGTTCTTTTGCTTCCTGAACCGTAGTAACCGGTATCGCGAAAGAGATGAATTTACTCATCTTTTCTTTATACAATCCTTCCGATAAGTCGGAAATTGCATTATATACATCTTTTTGCATCATCCTCTGGTTATTCATTACAAAAATAAGAATTCCTCAAAAGAATACAACAAAAATTGAACAGGCTGAAATCCGGATGAACCGTATTCCAGCCTGTTTATATTCTAAAAATTATATTCAATAATAGCTTTTCAGAATAAGTTCATGTTTACGCTCCACTGTCAAAACCAGCGTACGTATGCGAAATCCTGTCTATGCGGTAGTTCAGGGTTCTTCGGATACATTCGGAAAGCATATTTGAACATACCGGCATTCATCAACGTATAATCCAATTCGTAATAGGAAACGCTACCATCAGTGCGTACGAGTTTCATTTCTTCGACATTGAACAAATCAGCTCGTCCCTCCTTCATATTGGTAACCACGAATTCTATTCCGACACAATTAGGCATATCTTTACGATCAATAGCCACACGAATCTTGTATTCTTCTCCCACGTGAGGATTCACCTGCAAACCTTCCGGAATCTCTACCGATAAAATATCAATATCATTCCATTTAGAGGCAACATTTTCTTTCCATGCAGCCAACTCTTTTGCCTTGTCAAAATTATTGGCAATCAATTGCTTAAACCTTCTGCCTTCTTTATTGTAAAAACGATCATAATAATCATTCAGCATTCTTTTCATTGTAAAACGAGGAGCAATTTTTGCAATAGAATGCTTGATATACTGAATCCATTCAGGAGAGTATCCTTTACTATTTTTTGCAAAGTAAAGAGGAACGATTTGATTTTCGAAAATAGAATAAATCGTTTCGGCATCCAACTGATCCTGATGAGATTGATCTTGATAGGTACGTTTATCTGTAAGAGCCCAACCAGCTCCCTCTACATATCCTTCATACCACCATCCATCTAATACAGAAAAGTTCAATACGCCATTCATTTCGGCTTTTTCGCCCGATGTACCCGATGCTTCAAGCGGACGAGTCGGCGTATTCAACCAGATGTCTACACCCGAGATTAACCGTTTTGCAACCTGCATGTCATAATTTTCAACAAAAATAATCTTACCCATGAATTCGGGCCGTCGTGAAATTTCCACGATTCGACGAATCAGATCCTGACCTCCACCATCTGCCGGATGTGCTTTCCCTGCAAAAATAAATTGAATAGGACGATCCGGATTATTCACCAATTTGGATAACCTGTCCAGATCCGTGAAAAGTAAATGAGCTCGTTTATATGTGGCAAACCGGCGGGCGAAACCGACTAATAATGCATTCGGGTTCACTTTGTCGATCGTCTGTAATATTTTGGATGGATTTTCCTGTTTCTGGCTCAACTTATCCCTGATTTCTCCCCTGATATAATTGACAAGTTTATTTTTCAATTCCCTGCGTATCTCCCAAATATGCTCATCGTCTACATCATAAATTGCACTCCACATCTTCTCATCGTCCTGATTATTAATATAATCAGAACCGAATATTTTTTCATATTCCGCCTTCCATTCGGAAGCTGCCCAAGTCGGCATATGCACCCCATTGGTAACATAACTTACATGCAATTCATCCGCCGCATATCCTTTCCAAA
Organism: Bacteroidales bacterium; assembly: GCA_051646395.1. Taxonomy (GTDB): domain Bacteria; phylum Bacteroidota; class Bacteroidia; order Bacteroidales; family JAUNSR01; genus JAUNSR01. Next base: position 10,553 of record JBOFCW010000018.1, on the reverse strand, counting down.
TAGGTTGGAACATATGCTGGGAAACCTTACCATGTAACCAGCTCACACCATTCACTTCCTGACAGGTATTACATGCAAATACACTCATTGAGAATTTCTCATGAGAATCAGGATTTTCTCTTCCCAGATTCATCAGATCCTGCCATGAAATACCCAGTTTAGCCGGATATTGACCCATATATTTTCCGAACAATGATTCATCGAAGCTATCATGGCCTGCCGGAACCGGTGTATGTACAGTATATAAAGAAGATGCACGAACCACCTCAAGAGCCTGATCGAACGTCAATTGGTCTCTTTGAATATAATTTGCTAAACGTTGTACGTTTATAAGAGCAGCATGCCCTTCGTTACAATGATATATATCTTTCTTGATTCCCAACTTATCCAACATCATAATACCGCCGATACCGAGCATATATTCCTGTTTCATCCGGTTTTCCCAATCACCGCCATAAAGCTGAAATGTGATTGATCTGTCATATTCGCTGTTTTGCTCCACATCCGTATCCATCAGATAAAGCTTAATACGCCCCACATTAACACACCATACATTCGAATAAACAATACGGTCATGGAAAGGAACTTCAAGAATTAATGGTCTGCCATTCTCATCCATAACCTGCTCAAGAGGCTGATGATTGAAATTTTGCGACTCGTAAATCGCTTCCTGATTTCCATCAATAGATAAGGATTGGGTGAAATATCCATAACGATAAAGAAAGCCCACAGCAGTCATTCGAACATTCGAGTCACTTGCTTCTTTAAGATAGTCTCCGGCTAATACGCCCAATCCTCCGGAATAAATTTTCAGGCAGTTCGCTAAACCATACTCCATTGAAAAATAAGCCACAGACGGTCTTTCCTGATTTGGCTGCTCATTCATATAACGATGAAAATTACGACAAACCTGTTGAACCTTATGCATCATATTCTCATCACGAACAATCTCCTCCATCCGTTCATAACTAACCATTTCAAGCATCAAAACAGGATTCCCTCCACTCTGTTTCCATTTTTCAGGATCTATTTCTGAAAACAGTTCAGTTGCTTCCGAATTCCATACCCACCATAGATTGCGAGCCATTTCCTCTAAACATGATAATTCTACCGGCAGTTTTGATTTTACTGTAATATCTCGCCAAATTGGCGTATTGGTATTGCTTATTTGAACTTTCATAATATACTTATTTGGTTAATTGATTCTATTTATTCGCGTTTCTTTCATGAGCCTCTTTTATAGCCTCATCATATGCTTGCTGATAATATTTTATAAAATTATTCCATTGCGCACGACTAGCCAGCTCTCGTGCATGGGCTCTGATTTTCAATAAGTCGCCCGGAGGATATGTTACAAGTTCTCTGATTGTATCGGCAATCTGACGAGCAACCTGATCGCTATTAGAATCTGAACGATGGATTACTTTCACCCCCGAGAGAACGTTTGAACCGACTCCTTCACTTTCACACCATTTACCAAACCCAGACAAATCTGTCGTAATAGTTGGTATTCCGAATGCGATGCTTTCCAAAGGAGTATATCCCCACGGTTCATAGTATGATGGAAATACAGTCGCATCCATGCCTATCAAAAGATCATAATAGACTATATCTAAGATTCCATCATCCCCTTTCAGGTAAGATGGCACAAAAATAACCTTAACCCGATCAGTCGGTTCATTTCGAAAATGAAGATTATGAAGTCTGTTTAAAATCAGATCATGTTGGGCATTATTTAGTTGATGTGTAATAATTGGATCCGAAACAGAATGTTGGATATAGGACAGAGATTGCATCTGATACTGTAAATCAGGCCGCGGACCAGCAACCCATCCTGGAACAAGAATGAAGGCGATCAACTCCTTTTGCAGGTGAATTTGTCTTAAGTCATCCAATGCATCTATGTACACGTCGATGCCTTTGTTTTTATATTCGTAACGTCCGGCAGTTGCTATCAAAAAAGCATCGGTTGAAGCGGTATAACCGATAAGCTTTTCAGCCAGATTAAGCAATGCGGAACGGGCTCGTTCTCGTAAAAAAGTGTATTTTTCTTTTACCGGGACGAAATCTTCTTCGAATCCATTAGGAGTCACCATCGGAGTGCGTTCCAATAACTGAGTGGATTCTTTTGCCGTTATATCACTCACTGTCGTAAAAGCATCTGCTTCGTGTGCTGCATGTTTCTCAATGGAGTGTTTTGATTGCATATTTAATTCCTGAGCCATCTGATCTCCAAAATATCCCGAAAGATAATCATATAATGGCTTGTTATTTCCAGCTATCGACCGGCCGATGGAAGTAGCATGCGTGGTGAAAACGGTAGCAATATCCGGTTCATGCTTTTTAAGATAAAGCAATCCCATACCGGTTGTCCATTCGTTAAATTGAACAACTATATTTTTAGAATGCCCTTCCCAATAATGATATAGACTTTGAGCAACAAGGGCCGAAGCATATGCAAACATGGAGGCTTCGTCGTAATCACCATATGCATGCAGAGAATCGACCTGATACGAGCTCCACATTTCGGCGTACAATTGATTTTTAAAAGGATAATATTGTTCAAAATCTACTAATACGACAATCGGGCTTCCGGGTATATTCCATTTTCCGATCCGAACCTTCAAGCCTTCCAGATGAGCTTTGACCTTCCATTCAGACAATTCATCATTCGACTCCAAAAAAGTTCCATTTTGTTTTCCTTTCCAAATATCCGGTCCGATGAAAACTAGATGATCTCCAAAGATATTTTCCAATGTTCTGGCTTTGGTAGATAATACAGTATAGATTCCACCAACCAAATTACACACCTCCCAACTAATCTCTATCAAATAATCGGGTTTTTCAAGATCTTCATTCATAAGCTACATATTTTTGAGAAGCAGTAGATGTCTCTCATTGAATGAGAACAATATCCATTCAGAGTGATACCATTCCCTATAACTAAGTCTCGCTGCGAATTTAAAATAATTTATTTTAAATCAACTTTTGCAACGCTATATATTAATAAGAAGAATAACTATTCAAAGTCATATCCTTTGGTGGATAAAGAGAATTCATCCAGAGGAATTACTTTACTGTCTTAAAATAAAAAAGGAATATCATTGGGTTTCAAGCCATGATATTCCTTTTGAATCATGATTTTTGTTCTATCCTTTTTTTCAATTCCTCGTATTCCTCCTCTGAAATATCACCTGTAGCTAATCGTTGCTTTAGCACTTCAAGTGCCTCTCTTTCAGACGGATCCCAGGCAGTCTTATCTATCCTGTTTTTGGGAGCATTTTTCTTGAAATACATCAATATCCCGATTACGATAAGCCCGAATAAAATAAAAAATAAAATCCCCATATATTATTTTTCTCCTTTCTTTTAGTTGAAGAATTAATTCATAATGTACTTTTTATCTGATAGAAATAACAAGATATTATATATGAAAGTTCATGTCGTGTTTTCATTCGAGTCTTACAAAAAATTTTATTATATTTGTATGAGTTGGATTTTACTATAAACTTAAAAATTATCAGTTATGGCATCCATTAAATCATTAAAAAAAGAGATCTCTTCTATGGCCGACGAAATGGCTATGGCAAGTTTGTTATCGAAAGCTGAAATCACAGACAACGATATATTAAAGGTGAATGAGGTTCTTTCTGAAATTTACGATTTCGAAGACATGTATCGCGAAAAAGCACACCTTTATCCGAAGGATAAATCGGCCAAAGAAATACGAAAGCATTTCAAAGTTCTTTTTCAGGAAATCTATGAATCAGCTCAAAACATCATAGAAAAAATCAAGCAACTGAACTAAACTGTTATCTACTTATCATTGCCATCCTCTGGCCCGAGAAATTATCGAACGGTTCAGGGATGGCTTCTTTAATTTTTATATTGTTGCATATGCATCTTAAACAAAGTATCTGTAAAGGAATCCTGAATCTTTTAAACTGGAAAGTAATTGTTACCGTTCCCGAAATCGACAAATCAGTGATTTGCGTAGCTCCTCATACCAGTAACTGGGATTTCATACTTGGTAAACTTGGCTATACCTCAGTGGGAAGAACCGCGCATTTTCTAATAAAAAAAGAATGGTTTTTCTTCCCCTTCAATCTTATCTTTAAAGCCATGGGAGGTATTCCTGTTGCCAGAAGCAGAAAAACAAGACTTATTGACCAGGTTGTGACAATGTTTCAAGATTATCCGGTATTTAATGTGGCTATCACACCTGAAGGAACACGGCAGAGAAATGAACATTGGAAAAAAGGATTCTACTATATCGCCCTTAAAGCGGGGGTTCCGATTCAGCTTGCCTATCTGGATTTTGAGAGAAAAGTATTGAGCATCGAGAAGATCTTCATTCCTACCGGTGACGAGAAAACAGATTTTGCTTTTATTAACGAATACTATAAAGATGTAAAAGCTAAATATCCGGAACAATTCGCGCTTAATAAAATTTCCTGATTATTATGAATGAACTCAAGCTGGCTTTATTCCAGACTGATATCTTATGGGAGGATATATCCGGTAATCTCGACCGGTTATATCCTCTTATTGCGTCTTTGAAAGGCAAATGTGACTTGATAGTACTTCCTGAGTTGTTTACATCTGGCTTTACAATGCAAACAAACAAATATGGTGAATCAATAGATGGGAAAACAATCCGAACCCTTCAAAAATGGTCTATTGAAAATGATCTTGCAATTTGCAGTAGTTTTATCTGTTGTGAAGAAAATAAATATTTTAATCGTGGTTTTTTTATCACTCCCGTGCAACGTTTCTTTTACGACAAGCATCATTTATTCAGAATGGGTTCTGAACCGAATCATTTTGAATCCGGAAATAAACCATTGATTGTTTCCTACAAAGGCTGGAATATATCTTTACAAATTTGCTATGACCTTCGATTTCCGGTATGGTGCCGAAATACAGAACTAAATTCATTCGATTTACAACTTTTTGTTGCAAATTGGCCTGCAATAAGGCAAGATGCATGGGATATATTACTCAGAGCAAGAGCAATTGAAAACCAAAGTTATATAGCCGGAGTAAACAGAATTGGGATAGATGGTCATGGTTTAGAATATTCGGGTGGTTCAGCAATCATTGATATGAAAGGTACCATTTTGAAAAATTGTCAGAATAATCAGGAAGAAATAATTATCCAGACTCTAAAAATGGATGATTTAATGCGTTATAGAAATAAATTTCCGGTTTGGAAAGATGCTGATGAATTTCAGATTATCCATTCTTAGAAATCCATTTGAAGAACTGAAAAGAATAATTCATTTTAAAGGCATTCTTGTTTTTCAATTTGTTAAGAGGTAAAACTCGATCAGTTCCGCAAAACAACATGACTTGAAATTTGTTGTAATACAAACCACAATCATGTTTAGAACCAAAAAATGTGTATATGAAAAATCTATTTTATCTATTAGTAAGTATTTCATTGGCAGCTTTTACAACAGCTTGTAACGGAAATCAAAAAAAATCGGAGACAACAGAACCGGTGAAAGCAGAAACAGCTCAGCAGATTGAACAAAACGATGCAGCCACTCTGATGGGGGACTGGAATATTGTCACACTGGAAGGAACCCCTATTCCACAAACTGAAGAAACCCCTTATTTATCTTTCAACATTAAAGAAAAACGACTTGCCGGAATGACTGGTTGTAACCGTGTCATGGGAGATATCATTATTAGCGAAACTGATCCGTCTGCAATTTCATTTGACAAAATGGGCTCTACGAAGATGATGTGTCATAATGATGCACTCGAAACCGCCGTATTGGCCGCATTGGCGAAAGTACGCTCATATGCGTCAATTCCTTGTCAACTGGTTAAAGAAAAGGCTAATTGTATTGCCTTATATGATGAAAACAAAAAGGAATTAATGACTTTACAGCAAGAACCATTAGTCAATACAGAGTTCCAACAAACACCTCAGGAAAATTAAATAGTATCGTTTTTTTGTTGATAGTATCAGCTATGATTAACAAAACGAGTATAATTAGGATATAAGAATTTCATTTCTTTGTTTGCAAAACCATGTAAAGGGCCTTTGGTTTTCCGAAGGCCTTTTTTATATGTAAATTCCAAACATTTTTATAAAACTCAATCTTTCATGATGTCTTGGTATCCATTTGTAAAGAATAAGCCTTATATCGTGAAAAAAACTTCACAATATAAGGCTCTAATTTTGTTTTCCTTGCTATCAAATCCTAATTTAGGACATCCTTGATTTATAATCTTGATAAGAATACTCACGAAAAACATCCAACGTATCGTTATTTCGCCAAAGCGCTAAAGATGGATGTGATATTCCATTGAACATATTTGTCTTCACGACAGTATAATGTATCATATCTTCGAATATAATGCGATCGCCAATTTTTAACTCTTTTTCAAAAGACCAGTCTCCGATGTAATCTCCACTCAAACAACTATTCCCTCCCATCCGATATGTTGGTAAAGAATGATCTGGCTCAACAGCTCCACGGATAACAGGTTTGTACGGCATTTCTAAACAATCCGGCATATGGCATGCAAAAGAAACATCCAGAATTGCTGTCTTTATTCCATGATTTTCTACGATATCCACAATGGTAGAAACCAGTTCTCCGGTTTGCCACGCAAACGCACTACCCGGCTCAAGGATCAACTGCAGATTCGGATATCGTGAGTTGAATGATTTCAACAAACCGATCAGATGTTCAGTGTCATAACCTTCACGTGTCATCAGATGACCACCTCCCATATTAAGCCATTTAAGCTGAGACAGATATTTACCAAATTTTGTTTCAACCTCCTGCAATGTCTTTTCCAAATCATAAGAAGACGATTCACAAAGTGTGTGGAAATGAAATCCCTCAAGACCTGCCGGTAAACTATCCGGTAGCTGAGAAGACAATACTCCGAAACGAGCACCTGGGGCACACGGATTATAGAGTTCAGTTTCCACCTCAGAATACTCCGGATTAATGCGTAAACCACATGAAATATTTCCTGTCTCTGGTTTGAGCGTTTCAGAATAAAAACGTTCAAATTGAGCAATTGAGTTGAAAGTGATATGACTGCTGTATTTCATAAACACAGGAAAATTTTCTTCAGTATAGGCAGGAGAAAACGTATGAGCACGACTTCCCATCTCTTCAAAAGCCAACTGAGCCTCAAATACAGAACTGGCTGTTGAATAAGGTATATATTCACGAATAATAGGGAAAGCCTTCCACATGGCAAAAGCCTTAAATGCAAGAATAATATCGGCACCTGAACGATCTTTTACATCTTTAATTAGCTCAAGATTCTTGCGTAATTTTTGTTCTTCCAGAACATAACATGGAGACGGAATTTTATTGAAATCTATCATTTGTATAATTATTATTAGCTATTATTGAAGAATATCAAATTTTGCAAATTTGAGCAGAAGCTGTTTCGTACCGACATTCTCGAACTCAACAGTAGCCTTGGCATTATCTCCTGATCCTTCTAACCGGATTATTGTTCCTATGCCAAAACGGTCATGACGAATTACATTTCCCTCTTTTACACTTACCTGAACTCCTGAACCAAAAGAAGAACCAGGTGAAGATGCAGAAGAAGAACCCAACGATTTTAAGCGTTTGCCCGAAAGAGAAACCGGTTCGTTTGCCTTCGGTTGACCGACTTGCTGAGAAGCAAGATCTTTCCTGACGCCTGATGTACCATTCGACACTGATTTCTTAACCTGATTATTTTCAGAAAAGCGGCGAGCCTGTTGATGCACATCATCACCCAAGCGATTCCCTGCCGGCATTTGAAGATAAACCGGATCAATATCACGTAAAAACCGACTTGGAGAACAGGGTTGTTGCTGTCCGTTGCGAAAACGCATCCCTGCATAAGAAAGAATACAGTTTTCTTCTGCACGGGTCAAAGCTACATAAAAAAGGCGACGCTCCTCTTCCAAACCTCCGGGCGACTCTTTGGCCATCATGGAAGGAAAAAGATCTTCTTCTAAGCCTACAACAAAAACATTTTTAAACTCCAGCCCTTTAGAGGCATGAATGGTCATCAATGTTATTTTATCCGCATCTCCTTTATCCGTATCCTGATCTGTGGCCAGTGAAATCTCTCCGAGATAATCAGTCAATGTTATACTGTCATTTCCCTCTTCTTGCCGAGCAGAAACAAATTCATGTACCCCATTTAGTAATTCTTGTACATTCTGTTGACGCGTCAATCCCTCTACTGATGAGTCCTGACATAACTCGGTCGTGATACCGGAAGCACGAACAATGAGTTCGGCCATTTCAAAAGCATTTTTTGTTCGAGCCGCTTCCTGAAATCCTTCGATTAATTCACGAAATCCGGACAGTTTCGATGCAGCACCGGCTTTCACGTCGAGCAAATAACCTATCGGATTACGAAGCACCTCAAAAAGACTTATGTCGGCTTGAGCGGCAGCAAGACCTATTTTAGCTACAGTCGTATCTCCAATTCCCCTTTTGGGATAATTGATTACGCGTTTAAAGGCTTCTTCGTCATTGGGATTTGTAGTCAAACGTAAATAAGCAATTACATCCTTTACTTCTTTACGTTGATAAAAAGAAAGTCCGCCATAGATACGATATGGTATTCCTCTTTTCCGGAATGCTTCTTCAAGAACACGAGTCTGCGCATTGGTCCGATACAGAACAGCAAAGTCGGCAAATTTATAACTTCCGGCCATCCGCATTTCTGAAATCTTATTCGCGACAAGATATGCCTCTTCGAAATCGGAGAATGAAGAAAATAAAGGTATAGGGGCTCCTTCTTGTTTTTCGGAAAAAACATTTTTCTCTATCTGTTCTTTATTTTTACGAATCAGGCTATTAGCAGCCTTGACAATCGTTTGAGTGGAACGATAATTCTGTTCAAGTTTAAAAATCCTCGTACCGGGAATACTTGAACGAAAATTCAGAATATTGGCAATATTCGCACCTCTGAATGAATAAATACTCTGTGCATCATCACCGACTACACAAACCCGATTATGCTTCTTCGAAAGAAGTTCTACGATCAGATGTTGCGCTTTATTTGTGTCCTGATACTCATCGACAAGAATAAAGCGAAAGAAATCCTGATATTTTTCCAATACATCCGGATGATCACGAAAAAGAATATTGGTATACAAAAGCAAATCATCGAAATCCATTGCTCCTGCATTCTTACATCGATTCCAGTAACGTGTATAAATCTCTCCCAACAAAGGACGCCCCGACTGCGAATCATATTTCTGCAAATCTTTGTTTGAGGTATACATACCAGGAGTAATGAGGTGATTTTTCGCATTTGAGATTTGAGATTGTACCGAACCTGGGCGATAGGTTTTATCATCAAGTTGCATTTCTTTGATGATAGTTTTGATCAGATTCTTCGAATCTGCAGAATCATAAATCGTAAAATCGGATTTGAATCCCAAAAGGGTCGCGTTTGTTCGAAGAATACGCGAAAATATAGAGTGAAAGGTTCCCATCCATAACTGTCTCGCTGTAGAATCACCCACCACCCGGGCGATCCGCTCCTTCATCTCTTTTGCGGCCTTGTTCGTAAAAGTAAGAGCAAGGACACTATAGGGAGGAAGTCCCTGTTCGAGAAGGTAAGCTATTTTATAGGTAAGCACTCTGGTTTTACCAGAACCGGCACCGGCAATAATCAAAGAAGGACCTTCATTATAGAGAACAGCTTTTCGCTGACTTTCATTCAATTCTTGCAAAAATTTTTCCACTATAGGCTAATGTTTTGAATGACAGATAAATACACGTATATATACGTGTTAAACCAGATTTTTAAATCCGTATAAACACAAAGATAATGAATTTTTTTTGAGGATATGATGAACAAAATACGCTCAAGTACGTTTTACTTTCACAAGCTGCGATAAACAGAGCATCTTTATAAGATTTATGCTTTTCTTATCAGAAATGAAATAAATAATCAGTTATGAAATTTACATTGCCACCCCTTCCTTATCCGGAAGATTCATTAGAACCAGCTATAAGCGCCAAGACATTGTCGTTCCATCATGGCAAACATCTTGCCACCTATTTGGATAATACAAATAAGCTTATCGAAGGTACTCGTTTTGAAAATGAGCAATTAGAAACGATTGTGCGTCATTCTGAAGGAGGGTTATTCAATAATGCTGCTCAATCATGGAATCATATTTTTTATTTCGAGTCTTTTACTCCTGATAAGGGAATGACACCTCAGGGAAAACTTCTTGATGAAATCAAAAAAAACTGGGGTTCATTCGAACAATTCAAAGAAGAATTTGTTAAACAAGGAGTAGCTCAGTTTGGTTCAGGATGGGTTTGGCTGGTAAAGAATGCCAAAAACGAGCTTGAAATAATCAAAACCGGAAATGCTGGCACACCAATTACTCTTGAAGGAGTGAAACCCCTTCTTACATTTGATGTTTGGGAGCATGCATATTATCTGGACTACCAAAACCGACGTGCAGATGCATTGAAGTCATTATGGGACATCGTCAACTGGCGCGTTGTAGAAAAAAGATTTGAATAAGTATGTTATATACT
>JBOFCW010000006.1:0-6641 GCA_051646395.1 Bacteroidales bacterium | reverse complement strand
CTTGCTGGTAAATAACGACAACTCTCTTTGTGCACTTCGTGCTCACCAGTTGGTTGAGCGTTTTTGTTTACGTAATAATAATCCATGATAATAATAATGCAACCTTTGTTATCAGAAATATATGCCGGCCGCTTTAAGCAAAGTATTCTGTGTTATATTTACGCTACAAAGGTGAAATGCTTCTGTGCACTCTATCTGCACAGAAATAAAAAAAGCGTTGAGAGTATATCCCAACGCTTTCATTTATATCTTAAGCTACTGCATTATGATTGATTTCAGCTATTATTTTAATTATACGTTCCGCTTCAGCTTCGTTGAAAACCCCCGAAACACCTTCGAAGTGGAGCTGAGTAAACGGAGGAGAATAGAGCATTTCGGGATCAACTACTCCGTTTGTTGTCAGAAAGTCTATAATCATAGAGATAAACTGATTTTGATTTGCTGATAAGTTCCCGGCACTCAGAAACTCCGCAAAAGCCTCATCGGCAGCATTGCGGTCCAGTCCTACAATACTCCGAATAAATTCCCCTAAAGGTTTTTCACCATAAACCTTCTGAAAATCCTTTTTTGTACCACGCTCTTTGCCGTCGAAAAGAAGGTTTTCGAGCGTTTCCAGTTCATCGTGCGAAATCGCAATATTCCTTTTCAGCTTCTGAATGACCAGATAATTCTGATTCTCCCGCACATAGGTTTCCACCCGCTGCTTATAGTTATCCGAAGCCATATAAGTAGTCATCACCTCTGCCTCTTTAAACTCCACAACCTCATCTTCCAGATTCGTATATACAAGACGTTTCTTTTCTTTATCTATCAGAGAGATTAGTTCGCGTATATCCTCGCGCACTTTTTCGAGCGAAATGACACACAACTGATCCACCCAGAACTGCTCACTTGCAATTTTCCGCAGCGTCTCTTCCTTACGCTTAACTACAGGCAGGTTTGTCTTCTTAAGCAGCGTTTTGCCGATCACCTGAAGTTTGTTTATATATCGGTCTGGCTGTTCACTGCCGTCAGTTATAGCCAGCATAAACCGCAACATAAACAGATCGAAGTTCTTCGCATTTTCGTCCGTTTCCTGATTTTCTGCCAGACAGGTCAGCTTTTCGAATATTTCAGACAGATCTCCCAGCGTCAGGTAATCCCAGCGATCTCTCGTACTGTATTTGTCTACCTGTTCAAGTACAGCTCTCACCAGAAAACTATTTCGGTTAAAACTTACAACAGTTGCATGAACCCTATCTAAAAGCGTTGTTCTAAACTTCAGAATCGCTTCGTCATGCTCCGGTGCGGCATATGCACCCAGTGCCTGAGCCAGCGAAATCTGACATTCAAGCGTACGCTGGGCAATGCTCTTCGGTATTTTACTCTCGAATCCGTCCGGATTTAACCCGAAGAATTCAAAGTTTCCGCAATAATCAAACACCAGGAACTCCTGTTTATCTTTTGTCTTATCTTCCTCATTTTCGGGAATCCCAAAAATTCCCGGACAAAGCCGCGTGCCTCGTCCGATCATCTGCCAGAATTTTGAAGACGAACGCACGATCTTAAAGAGCACCAGATTCAAAACTTCGGGAACGTCAATTCCCGTATCAAGCATATCTACCGAGACAGCTATCTGAGGCATCTTTGCCGGATCGCTGAAATTATCGATCAGATCCTGTGCATAGTCTACCTGATTATCGATCACCTGAAGAAATCCGCCTTTCAGATGAGGGAATAGAATGTCAAACCTTTCTGCAATAAAAAGTGCATGACGGTGATTCTTGGCGAAGATGATTGATTTACCGATTTTATCGCCACCCTCTATCTTTATCCCCTTACTCATCAGCTGATTCAGCACCAGATCCACCGTACCTTCGTTGAAAACGGAGATATTCAGTTCATTGGCTGCAATTTCTTCGGGCAGATCACCTGTTAGTTCGTTGGCAAAGTCATCTTCATAGCGCGCCTTATCCTCTTCGGACAGATCTTTATATTTAATCCCGTCACGCTGAAACAGGGTTTTCACGCTGAAACGTTTCGGAGGCACCAGCCAGCCGTCTTTCACCGCTTCATCCAATTCGTAATAATCCGTTGGATTATGATTTTCCAGATTAAAAAGCTCGTACGTATTTTTATCCACTTCCGATTTCGGTGTGGCTGTCAGACCTATCAGCATCGCATCGAAATAACCGAATATCGCCTGATATTTCTGATACACCGAACGATGCGCCTCATCAATGATGATTACATCAAAATGCCCGGGTGAGTAGACAGGTATTCCGTTAATCCGTTCCGAGTCGATTTTATTCATCATCGTCGGATAGGTTGAGAATACCATTTTATGGAGATCAATATTCTCTTTTTCCTCAATGATATTAATGCATGACAGATTGGGCAGCAGCTTTACAAAGTTATTTTTCGCCTGCTTTACCAACGCCGTGCGGTCAGCCAGAAAAAGAATACGATTCGCCCAGCCACTGCGGATCAGCATGTCGGCAATAGCTATTACCGTACGTGTTTTGCCCGTACCGGTTGCCATCACAAGCAACGCCTTGCGGTGTGCATGTTCAAAGGCTTCTGCCACCCGTTTGATAGCACGTTCCTGATATGGACGTCCGGCTATATTTTTATCTGTTTTATAATTATGGAGCGGTTTTCTGTTTCTGCGCTGAATACTCCATTCCAGTTCAGCTTTGGTATAAAATCCCGAAACCGGACGTGGCGGATACAAAGCCGAATCCCAGATCCAGGTTGTGTAGCCGTTTGTGCAGAAAATGACCGGACGGTGATTAAATTTCTTCTCCAGACAGTCAGCATAGAGTTTTGCCTGATGCTGTCCTTTTTTGGCACTATGTGTAGTTTTCTTGGCTTCAACAATAGCCAGCGGCAGTCCGTTATCACCCCAAAGCACATAATCCACATACCCCTTTCCTGATGCATTAGGCATACCCTCCACCTCGTATTCCGTGCATCCCGGAGCATCGATATCCCACCCCAGCTCGCGCAACATCACATCTATGAGCACACGACGCGTCTCTGCTTCGGTCTGCGGATTCAGCGTAAACGTAAGATTTTCCGCTTCGGCTTTCTCCTTGTTCTGTTCTTTAATGCGGGCAATCTCTGCGCGTAGTCGTTCGAGTTCCTCTTCTTTAAGTTGAATGCGTTTTTCGGTTTCGAGCTGTATTTTTGCGACATCCGACTCCAATGCTTTCACCATTGCCATCGTTTCGCCCGAACCATCACCTCTTGGGATAAGCGACCCGTCAAAACAGAAAGGCAGTTTCTCCGTACTGTCTATGTAGGTATAGCTGATCCACTTCGCAAATTCAAAAAGATTATTGATTGCCGTATGGGCATAGCGCATCTGAACGTCTGTTTTACTATGAATAGCCGAGTTTGCACTTTTGCGGATGGCAGTCAGCCCGTCCAGCAGGTTGTTTGTATCTGAAAGGAGTGTTTTGAACGCCGGAGTATACATCATCGCATCCAGTGTAGGTCGTTCAAGTTTCAGGGTGGAGAGTTTCGGATCAAACCGGTACATCCATTTGATTAACTCTTCGAGCGTGAGGCGGGCATAAAAAAGCGAAGTACGTGGCTTTTGCATCACGTTCTCTTCAGCCTCACGGGCAAGATTATAATAATCTTCAAATTGTTTTTCAAGAAAATAGAAATTACTCTCCATAGTTCATTGGTGTTTTATTCATGTATCTCTTCCGAATCCGATGATAGTCATTCATCGGATTCGGAAGTTTATTTTGGGTTAATCCTGATCGGGATTAAAAAGGTCTTGCATTAGTCGTTGAAACAGATCTTCGCTCTCCTTCAATGCTTCTTTCACTTTCGCTTTCTGCTCTTCTATCTTTTCGATAATAGCAGCAAACTGTTGCTGGAGAAAAAGAGGGGGAAGGGCAATGCCTATTTTTTTTACAGTACCAACATTTAATATGGGCATAGTTCCCCCATGTGTAATATTTGCTAAATACATTTGAAAAACATCCATTCCAAAAATAAAGCAAAAAAACATAGGTGAAATTTGAGCTTGATCAAATGATATTTTCATCAGACGAGGATTTATAATCCCTTCTTGGAAATCTTTAGGTATTACTAATGTTTTACCATATGAGCCGACCAAACTAATTAAGACATCATCATATCCAACCTTGCAACTTGATAGTTCATTATATTTTTCCTCTGATACAAAATAATTCCCATAATTACAATTCCCCGATAGGACTTGCTCTTGTCCATAAATTTTATATCCAGATTCTGTATAAGACTCTTTTTTCAAAGATGAACCAAAAGGACCTGCCTTTATTGCATTCTTATCTTTAATTACTAATTTCTCAATTGGTCTCTTCTCCCAACCCTTCTCATTCATAACCGGATCGCCAAACATATCCTGAAAAACAGATTCGGCAAGAGAATCCAATTCACGCAACTGCTCTCTCCGTTTCTCAATCAACTCACTTGCTTTATCAAGTATTCCGGCTATCTCTTTTTGACGGGAGAGAGATGGTAGAGGTATTATAAGTGACGTTAAATCGCCTAATTTTATATACTTAATTACACCACCAATTGATTGATCCCTAATATAATCAATTTTAGAATCAACAAAATAATAGAGATATTTTACACATAACCTATTTTTATCTTTTGACTCCAAAATGTATGTCCGTTGATATGCATCAAATTTACCTGCATAATACTTAACATTCAAATCCCCATTACCAGCAACAAGAACACATTCACAATCATAACTATATGATGAGATTCTTAAAGGCTCACGAGAACATGTAAAAAATGGATAATCCCCATTCTCTATACATGCATTAGCATCCAGCCTCCCAGTACGTATATTCGTTATTTCACCTAATTCAATATTACTCATCATTACTTATCTTCAATTTAAGCATTGGTATTCTCACTTACCCAGAATGCCTAATATTTAAGCTGTATTTGGGTAAATATTATTTTATGTTTTCACTTATTGCTCCCTATATGAATGTCGGGAGCAAAAGACAATATACTGACTATATGCATATTATATCAACATAATCTTTCTTTATTTTTTAATAAGTTCTGAAAGCTCACCGGTCAAAGTCGAAATTTCACGATCCAGATTCGACAGACGGTTTAAGATCACCTCCGGATGGTCATACACCTTCGCCTCGTAAACCAACTCTTTGTATTTATTGATCGACAAGTCGTATCCCTGCTCACGAATTTCCGAAACAGGAACCATGAAAGACTGATCTGTTCGTGTACGCGACAATTCAGCCTCCGGATTTGCAAAACGGGCAATAATATCCGGAATATCGTTCTCCTCTACCGGATTACGTTTATCATTAAGCGTAAACCCATCTGCTCGCATATCGTAAAACCACACCTTATCCGTACCTCCGCTGTTGGTTTTCGTAAAGATCAGAATAGCCGTGCTCACACCCGCATAAGGCTTGAATACACCGCTCGGCATAGAAATTACAGCATCCAGCTTATGGTCATCCACAATAATCTGACGGATTCCCTTAGCCGCTTTATCCGAACCAAACAACACACCGTCCGGCACAATAGAAGCACAGCGGCCTCCAATTTTCAGGATACGCAAAATCAGAGCCAGGAACAGAAGCTCCGTCTTTTTGGTTTTCAAAACACTACTCAGACTCTTAGCAATCGTGTTTGCATCCAGCGAACCTTTAAAAGGCGGGTTAGCCAGAACCAGCGAGTATTTATCAGCTACCTTATATTCTTCGTCAAGCGAACTTTTGTCGTACAGATCGGGCTGCTCAATGCCGTGTTGCATCAGATTCATAGCAGCAATACCAATCATGGTATCGTCAAACTCACAACCGTTGAACATCTCACGGCTGTAGAAATTCAGGAATTCGGGTGTAAACAGCGTAGCCGGATTTTTTTCTTTGATATATTCGCTCGCAGCCACCAGAAAGCCTGCCGTACCACAAGCCGGATCGCAAATCGTATCGTCCGGTTGCGGACACATCAGCTCAGCCATCATCTTAGCGATATGGCGCGGTGTGCGAAACTGTCCGTTATCGCCGCTCGAAGCAATCTTAGAAAGCATATATTCGTAAACATCGCCTTTCGTGTCCTGATCGCTCATCTCCATGGCGGAAATCATCGACACCACCTGCTCCAACACCAACGGAGCAGGAATAGCTAGATAGGCATTCTGCATATAGCGTGCAAAAGTAGTATCTGCTCCGCCGAGTGTTTTGATAAAGTCAAACACACGCGTACGCACCAGATCAAACATACTCTGTGCATCGAGGTTTTTAAAATGGCTCCAGCGCAACTCCTGCTGCTCCGGACTCTCATCAAATATCGGAGAATCAATCGCCTTGCCCAGCAAACGAGCCTTCTTTTCCTTCTTCGTTTGCAGTTCGTCCAGACGTTTGATAAACATCAGATAAGTAATTTGTTTGATCACGTCTATCGGATTTGTCACCCCTCCCGTATGAAATCGCATCCATAAATTATCGATGCTGGTCTTCATTTCTCCTACTATCATAATATCGTATATTCTATTTTATGCAAAAATAGCGATTCAAAAAGCAAATATCATAACGAATCATACAATCAATCTGCACAGATTGTATTTTTTTCTATGATCTTTCGCGCCCGGCCCCTGATCCGTTCACGCA
>JBOFCW010000312.1:0-6176 GCA_051646395.1 Bacteroidales bacterium | reverse complement strand
GGGATTGATTGCGCGTCGTGAATGGAAAATAGGACAAATCCTTTTAAGAAGTATTCCGTTGCAGCAGGTGCCGGATGCTCAGATTGCAGATGTTCTGACGGATATTATTCGTATTGAGGGAAAGAATCTATTGAACTTTAATGAAGATGTTGAACAATGGCAATCCCGAATTTTGTCTATAAAGCAATGGGATTCTGATACGGCGTGGCCCGATGTCTCTACATCAGCATTATTGGCTTGCAATAAAGAATGGCTTGTGCCTTATCTGACCAATATCAGAAAAAATGAAGATTTGAAGCGTATTGATCTCAAAGAAATACTTCATTATTATCTTCCTTATGAATTGCGATTAAAGTTAGAGGAATGTGTTCCCGAAAAAATACAGGTTCCCAGCGGTTCTTTTATCAGATTGAAATATTTTAGCGATGGCAGTCAGCCGGTTCTGGCTGTTCGTTTACAGGAGTGTTTCGGATTGATTGATACCCCCAGGATTTGCAACGGGCGAATTCCGGTTTTGATGCATCTGCTTTCACCGGGTTTCAAACCAGTCCAAATCACATCGGATTTGAATAGTTTTTGGAAAAATACGTATTTTGATGTGCGGAAAGACCTGAAGCGCCGTTATCCAAAGCATTCATGGCCAGACGAACCGATGAATGAAACTCCATTACAGGGCGTGAGAAGAAAGAAAGTATAATCAGAACCATTTGTTCTTATTTTTATCAAAATATATACATATGAAGACCTTTAAAGCATACAGAACATTTGAAAAACCTGACGGATTCGAATCCGAAGTTACGACAATGGATTTTGATTCACTGAAAGATCATGATGTGATCATCAAAGTAATCTATTCGGGAATTAACTACAAAGACCTTCTGTCAGACAGGGGAAATAGGGGAGTGACCAGGAATTATCCTCATACTCCCGGCATCGATGCCGCTGGAATTATAAATATGGATCGTAGCGGAACCTTTTCCGTTGGAGAAGAGGTTGTTGTGATGGGGTATGATTTGGGAATGAACACCGATGGTGCCTTTGCCGAGTATATATCCGTTCCGGTTGAGTGGGTGATGAGAAAACCAAAAGGTTTTTCTTTGAAGCAAACGATGCAGATCGGAACAAGCGGGTTTACTGCGGCTTTGGGTATATCCAAGATGTTGCAGATGGGGATGAAGCCGGAAAATGGCCCCGTTGTCGTGACAGGAGCCACAGGTGGAGTCGGAATGCATGGGGTTCAGATGTTAAGTAAACTCGGATTTACCGTTTGGGCCGTTACCGGGAAAAAAGAATTGGAACCGGCTCTTAAACAACTGGGTGCTTCCTGTATTCTGGGTCGTGATGAAGTTTTGGCTCCACAGGAAAAACCTTTATTGCGCCCGCGTTGGGCCGGAGCGCTTGATACAGTCGGTGGCGAAATGTTGGTTTCGTTATTGAAACAATGTAGTAAATCAGGCTCAGTTGCCACTTGTGGGACTGTAGGGGGTGCTTCTTTGTCGATGACAGTACTTCCATTTATCTTGAATGGGATAAACCTTTTGGGCATTAACGCTGCCGACACGCCAATGACCGAGCGGGTGAAAATATGGGAATTACTGGAATCCATAGCAGAGCCGGACATAACTGCAAAAAATGGAGAGGAAATTGGTCTTGACGAGATAGGAGATGCGTTGCAGAAAATGTCTTCGAATCAGCACGCCGGCCGTTATCTGATTCGTATCTGACGGGGTTATTTTGTTTTCTGGCTTCGTTTGTTTGCAAGCGAAGTCAGATATACGCCGGTTAAGATGATAACTGCGGCAATCGGTTGATCCCATTGTAATTTGTCTATTTTCATTAAGATAGCTGTAACGGTAGCAACTACAGGGATCAGGTACTGATACATAGAAACCAGTTCATGTCCGATTCGTCGAATTGCTAACGGAATGAGCAGGTAGGATATGAATGTTGGAAAAAAAACAACGAAGAGTAAAAGTAATACAGGCTCAGGTTCCGGTTGATGAAGAATCAACGCATCTTTAAAGCTCCCTAACAGAAGCGGAATAGAGGGTAGACAGGCAAACAGGAAAACCCATCGCAGAAATGTAATCGATTTATATTTCTCCGATGGTTTTTTTATGGCAAGAATATAGAGAGCATAACAAATGGCACTAATAACTCCGTAGATATTTCCCTTCATGCTTCTGGTAGTATCAGATCCGTGGTGTTGCAAAAGAATTATTAATAGTGCCCCGGCGATGGATAAAAGCACACCAAGTATTTTTAGCCCGCTTATCGGAGTTTTATAAATGATAGCCGAGAATAATACCACAATGATCGGGGGGAGCGTCAGTATGATGGATAGATCGATCGGAGAGCTTAGTTGCACGGACAAGGAAAAGAAATAGAAAAAAGAGAACAGCCCGATCATCCCGCTCAGAATAATAATCCACCAATCTTTTTTATCGATAGGATCATTTTTAATGAAACACGAGGCAATCCAAAATAATGTTGTTGCCCCAAGGAGCCTGAATACGGTTGCATCATTGAAGCTCATCCAGTGTGGAAGTAGAAGCTTCAGCACGGGTATGTTCAATCCAAAAAAAAGAATCGAGAAAAATATCAGGAGGTGTCCCAATACGATCTTGTTTCCTTTGGGATCATTATCAGGAGAAAGTTTATTTTCCATTCGAACCATTGTTTTTATGAGACAAACAATTTAGGAATATGCCTATCTGCTAAAATCAAAACAGAATATGAACGGAAATGGTTGAAGAATCAGCCGTTTAAAACGAAATAAAGGACAAAGAGCTGTAATAAGAATATAGCAGGGATTCCGACGGTAAATTTTTTATGTTGTGTTTTGTGCGAAAAAAGGATCATTCCGATCCATCCTCCGGCAGAACCGCCTGAAAGAACGAGTAGGAATAAAGTTTTTTCCGGAATTCGCCACATCCCTCGTTTTGCTTTTCTTTTATCAATCCCAAAAGCAATAAAGCTGGCCAGGTTAAGTATTCCCAGGCTAATCAAAAAGAATATCATCAACATTGATTTATATAAAAAGCAGAATCCCTTTTTACCAAATGGTAAAAAACGAAATTAAGAATAGGGTTAGTTTTGCGTTTCCAAATATAGTGATTCAAAATGATATCGCCATAATCCATGTTCGGCTGTTATAAATCGCAGCTAGTTCAGTATGGCATCTATAATTATGTACAAATGAGAGATAATAATGTGTTGCTTGGACAAGCTCCTATTGGAAAATTAATAGTGAGGTATGCGGTACCGTCTGTAATCGGGCTGGTTTTATATGGTTTGCAAAATGTGATTGACGGGATTCTTGTGGGTCGTTATATGGGCTCTTTAGCACTTGCTTCGGTGAATCTGATCACACCCGTTTATGCTTTTATCGGGATGATTTCCATTATGACCGGCGTCGGTTGTCAGGCTTTAATGGGTATCGCGTTGGGAAGGAAAGACAATAGGAAAGCCACGGATGCGATGACTACGGGCTTTGTATTTGTTTTTCTGGCTGCTCTATTCCTTTTTGTTGCAGGTCTTCTGTTTTCGTCTTCCTTTGTCTCGTTATTGGGGGCAGATGAGGTATTACATGAAAATGCGGTCAAATACCTTCAGGGGCTTTTGCTTTTTGCTCCTTTTATCGCTTTGATGTTTTATGCCGACTGCATGTTGAAAATAACGGGTTATCCTCGCTATGCGCTATTTGTCATGCTAGCCACTGTGATGATAAATACTTTATTGAATTTGCTTTTCATCCGGTTTACCTCGTTAGGTGTAATGGGAGTGGGGCTAGCTACCGGAATTGCCTTCACTTTTGGTTTTATCTTAAGTAGCATCCGTCTTTTACATAAGGGTAACATGTTATCTGTTTTTTCAGGAAAATTTAATCCGCGGTTATTGAAGGAGATGTTGTATAATGGTTCTTCTGAAGGATTGTCTGAATTGGCGATGGGTATCAGTATTCTGATGTTCAACCATGTGCTTATGCGTTTTGCCGGAGCGGATGGTGTTGCGGCATTCAGTTTGATTGGGTATATCTTTTACATGGGGACAACGGTATTTTTGGGAATATCTGATGGAATAGTTCCGATTTTGAGTTATAATTACGGACGAGAAAATTATGTGCGTGTGAAGCGGGTTTTTCGATATGCGGCAATAATCAATCTGGTTCTTGGCGTAGCAATATTTATATTCATCCGTTTTTTCGCAAAGACAGTGGTCGGGTTATTTCTGGCCGATAATCATACACCAGTGATGGATATGGCTGTAGACGGTGCTGGAATATATGTTTTTGCTTTTTTATTCAATGGTTTCAATATCCTGGTTTCCGGTTATTTTACAGCTCTTGCCAATGCGCGCTTTTCTTTGATCATATCCTCACTTCGGGGTCTGGTATTAATTATTATAGGTTTATTCTTTTTACCTTCGATGATCGGAATTACCGGAATCTGGTTAACAGTGCCGTTGGCTGAAATAGCAACTTGTTTTATTGCGATCCTGTTATTAAAGCATACAGGTAGTATTATCTTTGACGTAAAAGAGAAGAATGGAAGCACTCGGATTATTTAGAGAACAATATCGTTTGTCGGAAAAGGAGCTTCAAATGCTTTTGGATCAGATGCACAAGGTTTCTTTTTCGAAATATCATAAAATTTTATCCGCCGGCAGTAGGGATCGCTGCCTATATCTGATTACGGAGGGGATTGTACGGGCGTCCGTAATACTACCTGACGGGTTTGATGCGACCTATTGGTTTGTGGTTCCGGGTAATCTGTTATTTTCGTCATGGGGCTACGTCAATAATCAGCCATCGCAGGTTGGTTATGAAACGATGACCGATGTTGAGGCTTTTGTAGTTTCAAGACACGAGTTGGAATCGCTCTATGCTACTTCGCTGGCGTTTGCGAACCTGGGAAGAAAACTGATGGAACAAAGTTGTTTGTTGTTGGATCAGAATCTTTTGAATTACGAACGACCTACAGCCAAAGAGCGTTATGAAAACCTTATATCCGTATATCCGCAAATTATCAAAGAGGTTCCTCTGCAATACATTGCTTCTTATTTACGGATTACTCCGCAGTCACTTAGCCGGATCCGGGCTGAAATTCGTTTGAAAAAGTAACCCAGGTTTTATTCACGATCCGATAGTGTGATATCCGGATTTGGATTGATAACATGGATTTGCTTATGCGTTATCGGATGTGAGAATAGAATCTCTTCCGCATGAAGGAATAATCTTATATCGGGTTTACCATATAAGGTGTCGCCTTTGATAGGTGTATTTAATCCTCTCCTATGCGCGGCATGTACCCGTAATTGATGGGTTCTTCCTGTGTTGGGATAAAAAGCAATTTTTGTCTGACGGTTTTTGACTTCAATTACTTCATATTCCGTGATTGCCGTTTTGCCATGTGTGTCGCAGACGATTTGTCTTGGGCGGTCTGTCGGATCGAGGATCATCGGTAGGCGGATTGTGCCTTGCAGGTTGCTTACGATACCATCGAGAATAGCGACGTATTTCTTTTTTACAGTTCTATTTCTGAATTGTTCCTGCAATATCTTATGTGTTTCTTTCGTTTTAGCAATCAGGAGAATGCCAGAGGTTGCCATATCGAGACGGTGAACCAATAAAGGACCAGTAGCATCAGGATACATCTCTTTTACCAGCGAATAAACCGAAGGTAAGTCTGATTTTCCGGGAGCAGATAATAGTCCGGCCGGCTTATCGATACACAGGATCCATTCATCTTCATAAAGCCGCTTGAAGGTTGGCTGGTAAGTATTTTCTTTATTCAGAGGATTCTCTTCTACTTCAAGACCTTTAAGCATATGAGAGAGTATGGGTTCGCACTTCCCTTTGCATGCTGGATAATAATTGCCATGGTTTCTGATTTCCTTTTTTGGAGAATCTCCCCACCAGAACTCCGCCATGGCGATCGGTTCGAGCTCCTGTCGATATGCAAATTGCAATAGCTTTGGTCCGGCACACTCACCAGCTCCGGCCGGAGGTGTTTTTTGTTGCGTCTGAGAAAAAATATCAGGTAATTTTTTTTCTTCCTTCAATGCGTTAAGAAACACAAAACTTTCGAATAATCTTTCTTGCAGGATGGCAGAGCGTTTTTTTCGTTCATTTTTGAGTTGACCGATACGCTTGAAAAATGGATCAATTTCCTTTT
>JBOFCW010000266.1:0-6867 GCA_051646395.1 Bacteroidales bacterium | reverse complement strand
TTGGGCGGTTTCTCTTTGATATCCATTTTTTTTATTTCAGATCCGATGTTTCTGCTTATCCCGATGGTGGGTATCGGTATGGCCTGGGGGAGTATCCTCTCGATGCCTTATGCGATTTTAGCGGGTTCTCTTCCTGCTGCCAAAATGGGGATCTACATGGGTATTTTCAATTTCTTCATTACCATTCCTCAAATCATTAACGGCATTATCGGTGGTCCCATCGTTAAGGAGTTATTCGCTTCGCAGGCGATCTATTCTTTGGTCATGGCAGGTTGTTGCTTGTTGATCGCGGCCGTAACAGTCATTTTTGTCGAGGATAAAGATGATGTCGTTGAACTGGCAAGAAAGAACAAACCGAATTCACTCCAATTAGAAACCATAGAAACAGAAATCTGATCCCCATGACCAAATGTTGTATTTTTGATTTGGACGGTGTCCTTGTGGATACCGCCCGTTACCACTTCCTTGCCTGGAAATCAGTGGCTAAAGAGCTGGGTTTTGACTTTGTTGAGTCTGATAATGAGAGGCTTAAAGGCGTTAGTCGCATGGCGTCGCTTGAAATACTCCTGTCCATAGGGCATGTTTCGCTTACTTCCCAAGAAAAACAAATCATAGCTGATCGTAAAAATATGCGTTACGTAGAATATATCCGAAAGATGACTCCTGAGGAAGTATTACCCGGAGTAAGTGATTTTCTTGCCGAATTGAGAGGCAAAAACATACTCATCGCTTTAGGTTCTGCCAGTAAAAATGCACGAACAATTCTTAAACAGACGGATATTGAACATCTTTTTGATGCTGTAGCCGATGGCAACAACGTAACGAATGCAAAACCGGATCCCGAAGTGTTTTTGAAGGCGGCCGCCCTTGTTGGTGCATCCCCTTCGGAATGCATCGTTTTCGAAGATGCTGTGGCCGGAGTAGAGGCTGCTCACCGTGCCCGGATGCGCTGTGTCGGTGTCGGCGACCCCCTTATATTGAATAAGGCAGATCATCATATCCGTAGTTTTACAGAAAAAGAGATGCTCTTATCGATCGTGAAAAAATAAAGCTCCAGGCTTAATAGCCCATCTTAATTTTAAATCCGGGGGGAACCCCTTAGACCTCACAGGGTGAACTCCGCCCATTGAAAATTTAATTTTATACGCATGAGAAAATACTTGAAAACAGATCCCTGGAAAATTATCGAAGAGGGATTTGATCCAAATAACAACCGCGCCTCCGAAAGCATCTTTAGTCTTGGAAATGGCTATATGGGACAGCGAGCCAATTTTGAGGAACATTATAGTGGTGAAACCCTTCAGGGTACCTATATAGCCGGTATCTATTATACGGATAAGACACGCGTAGGATGGTGGAAAAACGGTTATCCCGATTATTTCGCCAAAGTTTTGAACGCTCCTTTCTGGAGTCGTATCGGTATTCGAATTGAGGATGAAGAGCTCGACCTGGCTACGTGCGAAGTTTCCGATTTCGTTCGTATCCTGGATATGAAGGCCGGGACTCTTGAGCGTCGTTTTATAGCACGCACGGTAAGCGGAAAGGAAGTAGAGATTGTATCCGTTCGTTTTATCAGCATGGAAACCAAAGAGATCGCAGCTATCCGGTATTCCGTGACAGCCATCAACTTCTCGGGAAACATCACGTTTACTTCGGCTCTGGAAGGAGATGTGCGTAATCAGGATGCCAATTACGATGAGAAGTTCTGGAATGTGCTGGAAACCAAATGTTATCCTTGCGAATCCTACCTTTTAGCGGAAACCCGAAAGACCGGTTTTAAGGTGAGTTTCGGTTCAAAATGTCGTGTGTCATCAGAGGGTAAAATGATTACAGCCTTGCAGGAGAATCACCTGGCAAACGAACAGATGGCTTCCAATCACATAACCATTCATCTAAAGGAGGGCGAACAAGCTGTCCTTTATAAATATGTAGCCGTTGTCAATTCACTCAATCACCCGACAGAAAAACTGATTGCCAGAGCCATGTCGTTGGTCAGCGAAGCATGTGAAAGAGGCTTCGAGTCTCTTCTTCAAGGTCATAAACGTTGTTGGGATGCGATCTGGAAGCAGGCCGATATCGTAATCTCCGGCGATGACGAGGCACAACAGGGAATACGGTTCAATATTTTTCATCTGAACCAAACCTATACGGGAGAAGACCCCCGGCTGAATATCGGTCCCAAGGGATTTACCGGAGAAAAATACGGAGGTAGCACATACTGGGATACCGAAGCGTATTGCCTGCCGTTTTACCTCTCTACGGCATCTCCTGAGATTGCCAAAAACTTGCTTGTTTACCGGTATAATCAGCTGGATAAGGCGATAGAAAACGGACAGAAGCTCGGATTTCGTAATGGTGCGGCCTTGTATCCGATGGTTACTATGAATGGGGAGGAGTGTCACAACGAATGGGAAATCACTTTTGAGGAGATCCATCGCAACGGGGCAATCGCCTATGCCATCGACCGTTATATCCGATTTACGGGAGATACCCGCTACCTGCAGGAGGGTGGGCTTGAAGTTCTGATCGGGATTGCCCGTTTTTGGGCGCAACGAGTCAGCTGGAGTGTTCTGAAGGAACAATACGTCATACTGGGTGTGACCGGACCGAATGAATACGAAAACAATGTCAACAACAATTGGTATACCAATAAGATTGCAGCCTGGTGTTTGCATTATACGCTTGATGCCCTTGATAAAGTGAAGCAGGAACAATTTCAACGATACCGGGAGATCATTTCGGCCACCCATTTTAACGTGGAGGAGGAAACCGCAAACTGGAAGCATATCGTAGATAATTTTTATTTCCCGGAAGATCAGCAATCGGGTATTTTTCTGAAACAAGACGGATATCTGGATAAAGAGCAGATGCTGGCCAGCGAACTTGATCCGAAAGAGCGACCGATCAATCAGCACTGGTCGTGGGATCGTATCCTGAGAAGCTGTTTCATTAAGCAGGCAGATGTGCTCCAGGGGCTTTACTTTTTCGAAGACCAGTATGATCGGGATGCAATCCGGCGCAATTTTGATTTTTATGAATCGCGCACGGTTCACGAATCTTCGTTGTCGGCCTGTGTGCATGCGGTGCTTGCTGCCTCAATAGGCGATCCGGAAAAAGCCTATGGGCTCTATTTGCGCACGTCCCGTTTGGATTTGGACGATTACAACCGCGAAGTGCATGAAGGGCTCCACATCACTTCGATGGCCGGAACCTGGTTATCCATCGTCGAGGGGTTCGGGGGGATGCGTGTCAAAGAGGGGCTGTTGAGTTTCCGACCGACACTGCCTGATTCCTGGCGTGATTTTTCCTTTAAAACGCTTTATCGGGGCAATGTTATTAAAGTATCTGTCGATCATTTCAATATTATTATTTCCAATGAAGAGGGCCCGGATCTGAAAGTTATCATTTCGGATAAAACATATCTGGTCGCATCGGCCTCGAAACTTCAGGTCACCTATTAACAACGAAACATTATGATAACGATAAGAAACTATTTTACCGCGGCATTTTTGAGTGTCTCTGCGCTGAGCAGCAGCTTGTCGGGTGCCACGGTCGATCCGGTAAAAAAGATGGAACCGATGAACTGGTGGATCGGAATGGCCGAACCCGTTCTGCAAGTGGTTTTCTATGGTGATGATATCGCTTCCTACCGACCGGAGGTCGATTATCCCGGCGTTACGATCGATCGGATTGTTACCACCGGTAATCCGGATTACTTATTTCTATATCTCAATATCGCCAAAGATGTAAAGGCAGGCGATATGCCCGTCAAATTCTCAAACGGGAAAAAGTCGTTCGTTCGCCACTATCCACTACTCGAACGGGAAGAGGGTTCGGCGCAACGAAAGGGCTTTGATTCATCCGATGCGGTTTACCTGTTGATGCCCGACAGGTTTGCTAATGGCGATCCGACAAACGATACTCATCCCCAAATGAAAGAGAAGGCCAACCGGTCGGATCTTAACGGACGTCACGGCGGCGATATACAGGGGATTATCGACAGGCTTGATTACCTGCAGGATCTGGGTGTTACCGCGATCTGGAGTACTCCGTTGATGGAAGATAATCTTCCGGTTTATTCCTATCATACCTATGCGATCAGCGATTATTACCGTATCGATCCCCGGTACGGAACTCGTGAGGATTATCGCCGACTTGCCGATGAGGCCCGTAAACGTGGTATCAAAATAATCATGGATGTGGTTACCAACCACGCGGCCACTGATCATTATATGGTGAAAGATATGCCGGCTCCCGATTGGATTCATCCGAAGCAACAGTGTAATTTTCGGGTATGGACCATTCAGGACCCATATGCGGCACAAGTAGATAAAGACCTTAATTCGAAAGGATGGTTCGACCACTCGATGGCCGATCTGAATCAGAATAATCCGCTTTTTATGGATTACCTGATTCAGAATGCAATCTGGTGGATCGAATATGCCGGCTTGGGCGGCTTGCGTATCGATACCTATCCGTATAATTATCCGCAGCCGATGGCTCGCTTCAACGAGCGCGTGATGAACGAGTATCCCGATTTCAATATCGTAGGAGAGGTATGGATGCATGAACCGATGGAAGTGGCATATTGGCAGAAAGACGCTCTTACCGCAGATGGGTTTAATTCGCAATTGCCTTCGGTGATGGATTTCCCGCTTACGGATGCGCTCAATGTTTTCACGAAAGAGAAACAGGGCTGGGAAGATGGAATCATGCGGGTGTATAAGAATTTTACGCGTGATTACCTGTATCCCGACCCGTCGAACCTCTTGCTTTTTGCCGATAATCACGATACACAACGGTTATGGAAACAACTTGATGGTAAAATACCCGATTTCAAACTGATTTTTACCGTGCTTTCGACGGTACGGGGTATTCCCCAGATTTATTATGGTACGGAAATCATGATGGATGGTGTCAAAGAGATCGGCGACGGGGATATCCGTCGTGACTTTCCGGGTGGCTGGCCCGGAGATCCGATCGATGCTTTCACATCACAAGGGCGTACTGCTGAACAAAACGAGGTATTTGATTACATGAAGACCTTGCTCAACTGGCGGAAGAATAATCCCGTGATTCATTCCGGTAAGATGATGCATTATGTGCCGCAGGACGAAGTGTATGTGTATTTCCGTTACGACGATGCGAAGAAAGTAATGGTGGTGATAAATAATGATGACAAAGAATCACGTACGATTCCGCTGGAACGTTACAATCAGATGTTGCAGGGCGTCGATTCGGGTAAGGATGTGGTAACCGGTGTCACCTATCCCTTAACTGATTCGCTGACCGTTCCGGCGAAAAGTTCCTTGATTCTGGAAGTGATTTGAAATAATGATAAAATAGAAATGCAAAAAACGAGTAATTTAATTCTGGGGGCTCTCGTATGGAGTGCAACAGCATTGGCTGCCGAAGTAGGATCGCCAGATGGAAATGTGATACTGAAATTCAATCTTAGTCCGGACGGAAAACCTGTTTATGAACTGGCTTATAAAGGAAAACCGGTTGTGAAACCCTCTGCGTTAGGTCTGAAGTGTAAAAGTGATATTTCACTGCTTTCCGGATTTCAGATGGTGTCGGAAAACAAAAGTGCTTTTGATGAGACCTGGCAGCCTGTGTGGGGAGAAGTAAAAGATATCCGGAATCATTATAATGAGCTGGAAATACTTCTGAGCCAGCCGGCTTCAAAGATCAATATGATTCTGCGATTCCGTTTGTTCGACGACGGCATGGGATTCCGTTACGAATTTCCACAACAAGAGGCTCTTTCTTATTTTGTTATCGATGAGGAGTGCAGTCAGTTTGCAATGAATGGTGATCATTATGCATTCTGGTTGCCCGGAGATTATGATACACAGGAATATCATACGACCAAATCGCATCTTTCACAAGTGCGGGGACTTATGAAAGACGCTGTTACACCCAACTGTTCGCAGACAACCTTTTCCGAAACCGGTGTTCAGACACCGTTGATGATGAAAAGCAGCGACGGCTTGTATATCAATATCCATGAGGCTGCTCTTGTCGACTATTCAGCCATGCATCTGGATCTGAATGATCAGGATATGATATTTGAATCGCACCTGACACCCGATGCTCTCGGTGCAAAGGGATATATGCAGACACCCTGTCAGACTCCCTGGCGTACGGTACTGGTAAGTGATGATGCCCGGGATATTCTGGCATCGAAAACCATCTATAACCTTAATGAGCCTTGTGCTTACGAAACAACCGACTGGATCAAACCGGTGAAATACATCGGCGTTTGGTGGGAAATGATTACCGGAAAAGGAACGTGGGCCTATACCGAAGAAGTACCGTCTGTGAAACTGGGCGAAACAGATTTCTCGAAAATGAAACCCAACGGGAAGCATGCCGCTAATACAGCTCATGTGAAGGAATACATCGATTTTGCCGCCGAAAACGGTTTCGATCAGGTTTTGGTTGAGGGTTGGAACGAAGGCTGGGAAGATTGGTTCGATAAATCAAAAGATTATGTTTTCGATTTTGTGACTCCTTATCCCGATTTCGACGTAGTTGAATTGCGGGAATATGCCGGAAAAAAAGGAGTTCGGCTGATGATGCACCATGAAACTTCGGGTTCGATACGCAATTACGAACGACACATGGATCAGGCTTATCAATTTATGGTTGATAACAATTACAATTCGGTGAAAAGCGGATACGTGGGAAACATCATACCCAGAGGAGAGCATCATTACGGGCAATGGGCGAATAATCACTACCTGTATGCCCTGAAAAAAGCGGCGCAATACAAGATCATGGTCAATGCCCATGAAGCCGTTCGCCCGACGGGTCTGGCACGAACGTATCCGAATCTGATCGGGAATGAATCGGCTCGCGGCA
>JBOFCW010000262.1:0-5748 GCA_051646395.1 Bacteroidales bacterium | reverse complement strand
TTACATCGACTTTATCCGCCCAATTCCTGAACGGTGATTTTTATGCAGAGGATGAGGATTACTATAGCAACCGAATCGCTAATGACAAGGATCACCTTTGGATTGCGAGTCATCAGGGGCTGATACATTATGAGAAAGCTACAGGAGCATGCGTGAAGTCAAATGCGCTATTCTCACTTGCCGATACGACGAAATTCCTGTCAGTGTACAAAGACCGGGCCAACCACTTGTGGGTTTGCGGACGCCACAAAGAAGTGATGCGTTATGACGGGCAGCAAATCGCATATTACGCAACAAATTATCGTAAAGAGCTAGCTTATCCTCTCCTGCGCCACTGCTATACGATGTCTTTCGATAACGATAACAACCCATATTTGGGCGCGTCGTATAAAGTTTACTATCAGTTCGCCTTCTCAGAAGAAGATGAAAAGTATTATCACGAAAAAAGTGCTACGGCACCCTTATCTTCGGTACCATTGTCTATGGATCTGGCCAGGAATGGCAAAAGCGAATTGGCTTTATTATCGTCAAGAAGCGGCTATAAAGACGCCTATGTTACCTGCTTCAGGAGCGACTTAAATTACCGTCGCTTTTATACGCTTTCGTATTGCTATGCTTCCTCGTTGATTGCCGATCGTTCGGATAAGTTCTGGATTGCTTCCAATAATGGGCTTTATTGCATCGATAATGACATCAAAGAAACGCAACTCTATAGCCATCGTACACATCCGGAAGTGCCCGAGGGGTGGTATGTCGCTTCCGATATGGATGCCGATGGAAATTTATGGTTTTCCGCTACCGACTTCCTGCTCCGATACGATGGAAAAACCTTTACCCGCTTCAGTTGTGACAGATATAAGGAAGCCCGCAGTATATTATGCGATAACAATATCGTTTGGATTTATACCGATGATGATTCGGTTATCCGTTTTGAGAACGGAGATTTCTCACAGGTGAATATCGATGTCGATCCAAGTAGCATAAATCGTATTTCGGAATCAAAACCCTATATCGTCTGCTGGAGTGAACAAGGAGCTTTATCCGTATCAGGAACGACTCCCATTAATCGGATAAAAGTATTTACAACATTAGGAACTGAAATAGCGCAAATAAATGCGCAAGGAGAACTTTCTCTAATTATCCCGCAGCTTCCGGCTGAAAAAGGGAATATTTATATTATTCAAATACAATCTTCCGAAAACGGGGTGGTTACAACCTATAAGATAAGCAGATGAATATTCATAATACCTAAAAAAAGGCAAATAAATGACACATTTGACCTTGATGCTAAAAATTGAACTTATTGAGATAATACTTCCGACATCAAAAAAAGCGCCCTGCTTCACAGCAGGGCGCTTCGTTGTTTGCATTAATTAAATTGAGTAGTATATTATTGTTTGATCAGCTGCTTGTTAACAATCACGTCGTCTTTTTGCATCAGACGTACCATGTAATAACCAGAAGCAACCTGAGTCAGGTCAAGCTGATAACGGTTCATACCCGCAACAGAAACTGTTTGTATCAACTTACCGTCCACCGTCAGCAGCTCCAGTCTGTCAACAGTCAGATCTGCATCCCAGGTGATCTGCGTGTATGTCGTTGCAGGATTCGGATAAACCGACATCGCTTCTTTGCGTGTTTCACCAAGACTGTTGACAGATTCTACGATCACCGGCAGTTTTTTCGATACCGAGCGTTTACCGTCGCTACAGAAGATGGTGAATACACCTTCGCCGATCTGATTCGGTGTGATTGTCAGACGGCTCAGGACGCGCTCAATCACAAATGGCTGATTATCGTCAATCTGATGTCCGTAAAGCAAATCATCACCATCCGGATCGCTGAAATAATCATTCAGTTCGATTACCATCGGTTCTCCGGTCAATCGGATCGGTAAAATTTCGTCGATTGTCGTTACCGGAGGGCGATTGATCTTAATCACTTCAATAACCATCGTAAACTCTGCCGGAGTATTGATACCGTCGGTTGCCGTCATGGTTACCGTATAGATTCCGGCTGTTCCGTGTTCGGCATTCAGGGTCAGGTATGCGGCACCATCAGTCACGCTCAGCGAGAACGGTTGTGGTAACGCATCTTTCACACCATAAGTCACCGCATCGCCATCCGGATCTGTCGCCATGAATTTATAGTGACGTGTTTCTCCTTCTGTGATACGATCCACCTCAGCCGGAGTTTCCACGAATACCGGTCGCTCATTGAGCAATACCGAAACCGGTATCAGGATTTCACGACGCAACGGATCATTCGTTTTGATTACCAGCTCAGCATAACTTTTCG
This sequence comes from Bacteroidales bacterium, assembly GCA_051646395.1. Classification (GTDB taxonomy): domain Bacteria; phylum Bacteroidota; class Bacteroidia; order Bacteroidales; family JAUNSR01; genus JAUNSR01. The sequence continues at coordinate 3,450 of JBOFCW010000262.1, read as the reverse complement.
GCTTCGGCAAAGACAAACGTTTCATCGAAACGGTGATATCCTGAGATTGAGACATCATCACCGAACCTTCGATCGGTGTTACATCCAACCATTCCTCAGCAATCGAATAGGCACGGATCTTAAATACCGGACGCGTGCTCAGGCCTGAGTCTTTTGTCAACTCATACCAGGACTCTCCATTGGTATAATAAGAAACATCAGTCATACGTGAATTGATATTCACCCCTTGCGCATTAGGTGCATTCTTAACAGAGAAAACCACCCAGAAAGTTTCGCCCGGTTCGAATACGATCGCTTCAGGAAGCGCAACATAAACTTCCCCGGTACCCTCCTGCGTAAACGGTACTTCCACCAACAATTTGCCGTTATCCGGATTCGTTCCACCTTTGATGATGGTAACCGTTCCGCTCAGTGCATAACTCGTATAATAATAATTGTATGCGTGAGTCAGACGGAATGTTTTATCTGCAACCGTAAATTTATTGGCACACATAAAATCACCCGAACCAAAACCTACATAATCATCCGGGATACCCGCCTGATCGTAGAACAAACTATCCTGGAAGATCAGATCGGAAGTCTGATAAGTTACCGCTTCCGATACGGCAGCCTCATTGGCCGTCAGTTTTTGTTCGGCTGTCTTACCGCGGTTAAGGAACATCGATTCTGCCTGATTCGCAATATGCGGACCACCCAGATAACGGGTAGAAACAGAATAATTCAGTACTCCGTTGGCACTCGATCCCGTATTTCTGAGAGTGATCGTAGCCGGAGCATATGTATCACCTGGCATGCCTTCCCATGTCACGAACTCTTTCGAAACAGAAGCTACAGGCGGAAGCGTAGTTTTCGAACTCAATACGACAGTGGCTGTTTTTCCATCCTCGAAAGAAATAACCAACTGACCGTCTGTCATGTTCGCAGCTCCTTTTGCCGCAAGCGTGAAGTCGATCGATATTTCTTCCTGCTCGTTAATCGTCATCGGAGTCTTTGTCTGAACCTCTGAGATCAGATTGGCATGCATGTTATTCAGTGCGATCGCCGTGATGCGCGCTTTTTTCGTTCCGCGATTGGCAACGGTCACCCCGAAAGGTTGAGCTACCGGTTGGTTCTGATTGTCGCGAGCAACGAATACATAACCCAAATCGACTTTTGCCGGATATTCCAGTTCCACCCGACCGATTACCTGTAGCGATACCGGTATTTCAGTCACCGTTGCTTTCGGATCATTCGAACGAATCAAAATTTTATCATTGGCACTCATTTCATACTTATCCAGAGCAGAAACTTTCAGTTTCCATGTCTTGTTTGCCTGAGGTTGCAATGATCCGTCTGTAGGCGGATAAAACTCAAGAGCCAGACGGTCTTTCAAATAACTGCGTTTGTCTGCTACTACAACAGCCTTTTCTCCGTTATAATCTTCCAAACCGACAATGGCCTGAGCGATATACATGAAATTCTCTACCTGATTGTAGTAACAATTGATTCGTCCGTCGGCAAAAAGATGAACCTGGAATGTCACCGAGCCACCTACCTTCGTCTGAATATTCTGGAACTGTAGAATTACGCGGTCAGCTTCCGCTTTTGCGTAATAACGGCTCTGAGCCAGAGAAGGCTGCAACATCGCATTATAAAGAGGAAGAATCAGTCCGTTGGCCTTGTCCTTCACCGGAATACTCTGGATATTCAAACCGGTAGCATCTTCTGCCGTGAAAGCAATCGCCCCGAATCCGGAAATATAAATACGGTTTTGTTCTTTTCCATAGAACGGGAAGCTGAACGGAAGATCGAATGCGGCATAGAATCCGGTCATATCCATCGTCAGTTCCTCTGCCGAGGTGCGGATATCAGTCCAACTATAACCCACTACGGATGCATTTGCTCCTTTGTTGTCACGCCAGCGATATCCGTAATCCGAATCAGCTCCTTCTCCGGATGCTGCCGGATCGATCACCTGAAGCCATTCCGGCGTGGAAATCGTATAATCCAATACGGATGTCTGAGCATGGTTGGAAACCGTCAGATCCGATTCGAACTCATTTCCTGCCTCCACTCGTATATCCAATGAAGTTCTTGACAAAGACATCTTCGGTGCTTCTGTAACACGAGACGCTACCGAAACCGTAGCCGAAGCATTGTCCTCCTGATCCGATACAAGGGTGATCGTACCGCCGAATTGACCAATATTCACCGGAGTGAAATAAACCGGCAAAGAGGCATGTCCGTAAGGCGCGATGGTAATACCCTCTGCAAATTCGCCAAACGCAAGAGCCTGATTATCGGCCTGAGGCACGACACGAATCGCTTTGTTCCCGTTATTCCGGATCAGCAAACCATATTCGTAGCAAACGGTAGTAAGTGTATTTTCAAAATCGATGTTACGTACCGCGACCAGCATTTCACCCTGACCCTGTACATTCAGCGTGATCGGTAAATGATACGCGGCATTCACCGGATCATTGGTTACGATCAGCAAATCCGAGTGATGTACACCGTCAGTCAATTGATCGATCGATGCATCCAATGTCAGCTCGATTGTTTCCGAACCTGCAGGATCGATAACTCCTTCACGTTTGTCGACCGCACTTACCGCATTGCATGTGTACGGATAGAAAGTCGTCATACTCTGAGCAGTGGCATAAGGAGCTTTGTGCGCCACTCCTACCCCAGTCAATCCGTTTTCGTTTTGCAAACCGATCGTATAGATATCCTGTCCTGAAGCCGGTAGCATATCACTGTATCTGAGTTCGACGATTCCCGAAGGGAACAGTGCGATCTGGAATGTTGCTGTCAACGTTGATTTATAGAAACGTGCATCCGTCCACTGTACGATAAAGCAATCCGCAGTTGATTTATATCGGATCGATGAGGCTCCGATGATGTCGGCCCACATTCCGAAAATCGCATTCTTAGGCGCATCTTTCGAAGGGATGGCACGATTGATATGCGTTGTGGATGGCATCGCCGAGAAGTTGATGAAACCGTTGTAGTTGATATTCACCGCTTCGAATGCATTTCCGAAATATGGGAAAGAGAATCCTACCGGTACATTGAGTGCCGAAGCATCGTCTTTTGAGTTCGCAAACGGAACCGGAATCCCTGTATCCGAGATATCTTCAAAACGATAAGGACGTGCATTTTCCTGAGCATGGCTTTCCCAGCTGAAGTTTCCTGCAGCCGTGATTTCCGCACCACCCGAAGTCAGTTTAGGAATACTGTAAATCAACGCATTTTTACCTTCGTTGCGAAGTGTAACAGTTTTCTTCACCGGCTCGCCCTGCGCGATAACCGTTTCGACTGAAAGCCCCTCCGTAACCAGTTTCGAAGCACTGCGACCGTAACCGATCAGACGCGCTTCGGCATTCACTTCGGCTGATACAAAGCGGATGGTACCGGTCGAGTTGGCATCCTCCTGCGTAGGAATGAAGTCGATGCGGATTGTTTTTTGTT
>JBOFCW010000244.1:0-13551 GCA_051646395.1 Bacteroidales bacterium | reverse complement strand
GTTTTGTTGTGGCTAAGGATCAGTGTGGGTTTTTGTGTCCGCTCGATCACATTGGCCATCGTGAAAGTTTTACCGGAACCGGTAACACCCAACAACGTTTGATAAGGGATGCCTTCATTTACCCCTTCCGAAAGTTGGCGGATAGCCTCGGGTTGGTCACCGGTAGGTTTGTAAGGAGAAACGATTTTAAAATCCATGATTTATTCGTTAGGAATAACAATTGCCATAATCAGATAGGCAACTATGCCGGGCACTAATCCTGTAAAGAATGTCAGTAATACGTAGCCGACCCGAACAACGGTCGGATCGATGTTCAGGTATTCACCGATACCACCCAAAACTCCTGAAATTTTTTTGTTTTTGGATTTGAATAATCTTTTGTCCATGGAATACAATGTTAGAAGTTTCAAAAAGCAAGTAAAAACGTTTTGTAGTTTATCTTTTGAAGATATTATCTACTGAAAGCAAAACAACGCAAATCGAAATATTGTGCACCAAAGTTAGCAAAAAGATTATATATTAACGAACCTGTTTTTTTGTAATTGACACGGTTTTTTCAGCCTTGTCAAACAGAATGCCTGTTTGCTTGATAATTGTTATCGAAAAGTCGGTTTTTATTTAATAATCGGACAAAGAATGTGCGTATTCGTTGCAAATTAGTATATATTTATTTCCTTTGTAAAAATGAAACATTAATAATCTGATACTTGAAATTACTATGATTTGGAATGAGTCGGTCGAATGTATGAGTCGTGAAATGTTATTCGACCTTCAGAGCAAGCGTTTGAAAGAGATGGTGGCTTATGTGTATGAGCATACTCCCTTCTATCGCAAAAAGATGGATGAGTCCGGAGTGAAACCATCGGATATTCATTCGATAAATGATATCGTGAAACTTCCATTTACGACAAAAGATGATTTACGGGATAATTATCCCTTTGGTTTATGTGCAGTACCCATGAAAGAGATCGTACGTGTTCATGCATCATCCGGAACGACAGGTAAACCAACGGTGGTAGGCTATACCCGCAATGACCTGAAAAACTGGACTGAGTGTTTATCCCGATGTTTTACGGCTTTTGGCGGGACAAAAGAGGACATGTTTCATATTTCGTATGGCTATGGCCTGTTTACAGGGGGAATGGGAGCGCACTACGGAGCCGAAAATATCGGTGCGTCCGTAATTCCCATGAGCAGTGGCAATACGGATAAGCAAATTCTTTTGATGAAAGATTTTGGTTCTTCGGTTCTGTGTTGTACCCCATCTTATGCATTGTATCTGGCTGATAAGATTCACGAATCGGGCATCGCACGCGATGAGTTTAAACTTAGAGTCGGTGCTTTCGGGGCCGAACCATGGACCGAAGAGATGCGCCTCGAGATTGAGGATAAATTAGGCATCCGTGCTTTTGATATTTATGGACTCAGCGAGGTTGCAGGGCCCGGTGTCGGATTTGAATGTGAATGTCAGAATGGAACACATTTAAACGAAGACCATTTCTTTCCTGAAATTATTGATCCGAATACATTTAAACAGGTGAAAGCCGGAGAGCAGGGTGAATTGGTTTTTACACATCTGACCAAAGAAGGAATGCCTTTGTTGCGTTACCGGACAAAAGACCTTACTTCATTGAATCATCAGACGTGTGAATGCGGACGTACTCTGGTTCGTATGGATCGTATTCTCGGACGAAGTGATGATATGCTGATTATCCGGGGAGTGAACGTTTTTCCTTCCCAGATCGAAAGTGTAATTCTGAGCATGGAGGAATTCGCACCACAATATATGATTTATGTCGACCGGGTCAATAATCAGGATCAGATGGAGATTTGGGTCGAGGTAAGGGAATCTTATTTTACAGATGAACTGGAAAAAATGTTGTCGATGAAGAAAAAACTCACGGCAGCCATACAGAGTGTTCTGGGAATTGCTGTTCCTGTTAAATTAGTTGAACCTAAATCTATTGAACGGAGTGAAGGAAAGGCTAAAAGGGTAGTCGATAAACGAATTTTTAAATAGAAAAACTTAATAATCAACAATTTGATATGCTCATCAAACAATTGTCTGTATTTTTAGAAAATCAAACCGGAAGAATAAATCAAATAACCGATATTCTGGGGCGATATAACATTAACATGAGTGCCTTTTCTGTGGCTGAAGGTTCCGAATTTGGCATTTTGCGATTAATTGTTCCTGATCCACTCCTTGCCCGGGAAGTGCTCAAAAGTAATGGGATAATGACCACCATTACTGATGTGATCTGTCTCATTACTCCTAATAAACCCGGTGCATTGGCCAAAGCATTAAATATTCTTGCAGAACAAGGTGTATTCATACAATATATGTATGCTTTCTCTGCCGGAGAAACCGCTAACGTGATAATCAAATGCAACGATATGGAGCGTTGTCAGGCAATATTGCAAAAACATCAATATGATTTGCTGAAATCAGACAAGGCTTATCAGATTTAAACAGATCTCTGTTAATTTTCTTTGATTCGTTTTATATATTAAAACGGAAACACTAAATTTGCGCATTAAATTTAATATGAGGATGAAGAAAATACTATTTTTTCTACTTGTCGGGTTGCTCTTTGCTTCTTGCGGTGAATACAACAAAGTCCTGAAGACTTCAGACTATGAAGTGAAGTACGAATATGCCAAAAAATACTATGCTGAGAAGAAGTATACAAAGGCATACACTTTGCTGGAAGATGTAGTGCCGATGTTTAAAGGAACGGATAAAGCCGAAGAAGCCTTATACCTTTTGGCTCAGAGTTATTATGGTTCGAAAGATTATATGACGGCCGGACAGTATTTTACGACTTACTATACGAACTATCCCAAAGGAGAATACGCGGAATTAGCCCGTTATTTTGCCGGATATGGTTACTATTTGGATTCACCGGATCCACGCTTAGATCAGGCTTTGACTTTGAAAGCCATCAATGAACTGTCGTTGTTTATGGAATATTTCCCTAAAAGCGAAAAAGTGGAGGAAGCTCAGAAAATGATTTTTGAACTTCAGGACAAATTGACTGAAAAAGAATTGTTGAATGCCAAGCTGTATTTTAATCTTGGAAACTACCTGGCTAATAATTATGAGTCGGCTGTAATTACTGCTCAGAATGCGATTCGGGAATATCCTTATACGAAATTCAAAGAGGAGTTGTCGATGATTGTTTTGAAATCGCGATTTGAGGAAGCCCAGTATAGTGTGGCTGAGAAACAGGAGGAACGTTTCCGTGATGTGGTTGACGAATATTACAGTTTCATCAATGAGTTTCCGGAAGGAAAATATGTTAAGGAGGCCAAGCGGATATTCGATTCGGCATCAAAGAGAATAAATGACTAAAAGATAAATAAGAATATGGATTACAAAAAGACTAATGCTCCTACGACAACCGTAACACGCGATATGATTGAGTTGTCGGCAGATTCGGGAAATGTTTATGAAACGGTTCGCGTTATCGGTAAAAGAGCTAACCAGATTGCCGTTGAAATGAAACAGGATCTTGAGAAAAAACTTCAGGAATTTGCTTCTTACAATGATAATCTGGAGGAAGTATTCGAAAACAGAGAGCAGATCGAAATCTCTCGTTATTACGAAAAACTTCCTAAACCAAGCCTGATTGCCGCTCAGGAATATAAAGAAGGCAAGGTTTATTGGAAAAATCCTTCAAAAGAGAAGGATAAAATGTAATTCGTTTCGAACGGATAAAGAAATAGGGCTTCTTTGGGTAACTGAAGAAGCCTTTTTTTATGTATTCGAACTGATAATTTTATAAATTTGCCATATAATAACTTTTAATACTGATGATATGATCCAGAGAATTCAGACACTTTTTTTATTACTTGCCGTTTGTCTTATTTCAGTGATGCTGTTTGTGCCATTGGCTTCTTTTCAAATGAACGATATGACATATCTTTTGAAGGCCGATGCATTGATTAATACGATGAAGGATAATCAGGCAGAACTTGTTTTATGGCCTCTTTTTATAATGTTGATTATAATGGTGATTGTCCCTGTGGTTACCATTTTCTTATATAAAAAACGGATGCTGCAGATCCGGTTATGCATCTTTAGTTCAGTCTTGAATGCGCTGTTCTATGCTCTGTTTTTTTATGAAATAACTGTTGTTCAAAAGCAAATGGCCGGTATTCAATTCGTTTATCAGTACTGGGTATTGGTGATTCCTGCTGTTGCGATTTTCTTCAATATTCTGGCTATCCGTAAAATCGGGCAGGATGAAATGCTGATACGTTCTTTGAATAGCAACCGTATTCGTTGATAATAGATTGAGATTTTGGGTTTTCGAAAATAGCTTTTGTTAAACCCTGGGCAGAACTCCGGTTTCATTATAAATAGTGAAACCGGAGTTCTGCTTTTTTACAATAAGGATAATAAACCAAAATGCCCGATAGGAAGTTATGTATTATATTGTTTCATATTTAATTGATAGAAATATGTTTAAAGAAAATAGGTTATGCATGTTCGCTTCTGATTCGGACGCTGGTGGAGATGCTGGTATTATTACGCTGAATGTAGAAGTGGAGAAATCGCTTGTCGAATGGGATGGTTTTAAGCCTGGTGGAGCTCATCATGGTTATCTTAAGATCAAAAGTGGTGTGGTTCAGATTGATGCTGTTACAAGGCAGCCTGTGGGTGGTGTGTTTTATTTTGATATGCTTTCGATTGAGGATCAGGATCAAACGGGATTTTTGAAAGATAAGCTTGAGTCTCATCTGAAAAGTAGCGATTTTTTTGATGTTGAAAAATATCCGGAGGCGAAACTTGATTTGATCAAGGTGGATCATACTTCGGATTCGTCCGGTTTTTATGGCGTTTCCGCGGCACTCGTCATAAAAGGTATTCGTAGTGAAATTACCTTCAAAGCCAAATATGTAATATTACCGGACGGTGGTGGTATCCAGATTTCGACCGGAACCATTATATTGGATCGAACAAAGTGGGGAATCAATTATGGATCGAAAAATATATTCAAAAAATTAGAAGAGCATGTGATTGCGGATAACTTTGATGTAAAAGCGACTGTTATAGCTCAATAGCTTCGTCTTTTTTAATTGGATTAGTCCCGGATATTGAATCGAGGTTGAATTCGCACGTTGGTAAGACGTGAATTTTAGCTTGTAGCTGTAGGAAGATCAGTTTATTGCTAATCCTGAGCGTCCACCACCGTCGGTGGGGAAGTCCGTAACCCGTCGGAGGGGAAGTCCGCGCACCGTCGGAGGAGAAGTCCGCGCACCGCCGGTGGAGTGATTCGCACACCGTCGGAGGAGTGGTCCGCACACCGGCGGTGGAGTGATCCGCACACCGGCGGTGGAGGGGGCGTCTGTAACGCAGAGGGTTGTTTTTGGAATTCCGAAAGGAAAATGTATGTTCGGACTGTAGTAAAGTTACAAAAAAAGAACATTCTCACAACATCAGAGGTATATACCAAGTAAGGCTGCTTCCATTAATAATTATGGAGGCAGCCTTACTTGAATATGCAAAATCACCGGGTGACTTAAAACTTAACGATTGGTTTCAACCATTTATATAATAGTTCTTTACACAGTTCGATGTATTCAAAGTCCGAATCGAATGTCCATCCATGCCCTCCTGTGGGAAAAATATACATTGCGGCATTGACTTTGTTTTTTTTGAGTGCGGTGTAATACTTACAGGTAGCTATTGGTGGTACCACCGGATCATCGTTGCTCAGGGCAATAAATGTAGGTGGATTTTGCGGTGTGATATGCATTTCATTAGAAAAGCGAATGATCAATTCCGAATCGGGATGCTTTCCTATGAAATTTTCGCGGGTTGGAATATGCGTGAAGTCATCTTTTAGAGATTCAACCGGATAGAACAGAATCTGAAATTTCGGTTTGATATCCATTGGTGCATTATTGCATAGCCACGAAGCTGTATTACCGCCGATCGAATAGCCACAAACACCGATTTTATCCGGTGACAGATTCCATTTGGAAGCTTTGTCATATACAATTTCCAAAGCTTTTAATGCATCTTCGGTTATGATTGTCGGAATACCATTGGGTATACGATATTTTACCACGATACCAGTTATGCCTCTTTCCGATAGCCATACCGCGAAGTCACGCCCCATCGAGTCCAGATTTAAGCTATGAAAGCCTCCTCCGGGAAAGATTATCACAGCAGCACCCCAGTCGATTTCCGGGTTTGCCCGGTAAATGTGTAGTTGGGGAACTGAGATATTCCCTACTTTTCCGGCATTAATAGTTTCTTCTCCGCTTAAACTATTTGAGGTGGGAGGATTTGAGCTCCAGAGATTAATGATTTTTGGTTTGTCGTTCATCTGATTCATATTTTAGTTTTATATATCGTTTGATACTGTAAACGCTTTATATTAAAACAGATAAAACGGCAATATTGAATTGTTAATCCGGTTATTATAACAAATTTTACTTTTTACGGTTCAGGTGGAAAAGATAGGTAGCCGTAATGGAGATATTCTGATTGGAAGAAGCCTCGAAAACATCTTTCTTTTCATTTGGGAAAATATCTCCCAAGCCAAAATAATAACGTCCTTCAAGCAGCAACGAGTTTCTACCGAAACGGATCTCTAAACCTCCGCCCCCGGTAATCCCATAATCGAATTTACGATCGATGGCCAGCGTATGGTGTGCTGTTTCCAATCCGTTTACTGATTCAGTTATATTCGTATTTTTAGAGTCTCCGAGAAAATAGGCAAACTTGGGTCCGAGATTCACAAACCCTCTGACACGATTATTCCCAAAAAAGATATGACTTAGAATGGGCAATTCGACATAATTTAATGATCGTTCGAAAAACAATTCGGGATAATCTTCAAGTTTGTCTTTCCATCCTCTTTGAGTAAAAAGCAGTTCGGCCTGAATACCGAAATATTTTTCCTCGATATAACGATATACAATACCGAATGAAGGTCCAATTCGAAAATCCTGCAGGATCGTTTGTGGACGAAAAGACATTTTACTCATAACGATTCCACCGGTAACACCGATTGAGTGTTCTTTGGGAAATGGTTTCTGAGCATAGGCGAAGCCTGTAAACAAGAATAAGCATAAGAGTGTGATACTTTTATTTCTCATCGGATATAAACTAATTTTAAACACCAATTGCATATTTACTATTGCAGAATCAGGCAGGGTCAGTGCTCTCTGCAATGGCATTCGGTAGCGATTCTATTTATTTGACCTCTATTTTTTTAATCGTTCCATTCGGTCGGAAATTGACAAAATAAATACAACGATTAATGAAACCGCTCCAGTTATTGATGCGGCGGAAGCACATGGCTGTTTGTAAGCTGGCGGCAGGAATCATATCAATGTGTGCATCGAAGCTTTTTCCATATTTATTTACAGCTTCCAGGAAAAACATTCCGGTATCAAATCCCAATACACCATAACGAGGGTAAATCGGCAGGAGGTCGCGTTTGTACCAGTACTTGAATTTTTCGTAGAAATTTTTTGTGAATGAAGAAAACGGATTCAGATATATTCGGGTGTAAATATAAGTATCTAAATCATAGAATGAGTTCATAAAATCATTGGTATACATCTGCCATTCCGGATAGCCGAATAAGGAAATTTGTATTGAGTCATTGCTTTTCTTCATTACCTGTAAAGAAGGAAGAAGCTTGTTCAAGACTTCTTTTTTTGACGAAATGGGTACGAATACAACTTCTCCACTCAGATTAAGTATCGAATCGACGGCAGACAATTGCTCGTTGGTTGTATATTCGTAGTCCTTGTGTTCAAGACCCCGAAGGGTGAGTTCATTTCGCAAGTAGTCTATAAATTCTTTTTTATCTGCATGAAATCCGGTTTCTTGTAAAAATACAATTTGTCTTTCTTTGAATAGGTTTACGAATTCGGCTGCAGATTCTGCGTATAGGTATGAATTCGGGGTATTCAACTGGAACAAGTGCGGATTATTTTCGGTAGCATCCGAATCAAACGTGAAAGGGTTGATCATATTGATGCCGTGTTCATTGGCGAACTTTGCCACCTGATTAATCTGATCGTTATGAGCAGGTCCTATGATCAGGTCGCATCCCGCCACCGTAGGATTTTTCAATATAGAAGAAATACCCTCTGTTTCGGTGTCAAATACATATAGGTCGATAGACACACCCGAATGACGAATGCTGTCTACCGCGATGAGAAAACCTTCATAAAATTCAACATAGCGATTTTGTCGGGCTTGTGGCGTGTTGAGTTTGTTTAGTTCAAAAGGGAGCATCAATGCTACCTTTACTTGTGCCTGGTGCTCTATCTTTGATGCATTTTCAAGAATCAAATGCATTTCTTGTAGAGAATCAACAGTCGGAACCTCTTTTTTTGCAAGAGATTCTTGTGGGGCCGGAGCAGGGATATTCAGAAAGTCGCCCTCTTTCACACGGGTAATACCCGGATTATACTCTAAGAGCTCCGAAAGAGAAACATCAAACTTGCGGCTAAGGCTGTAAAAAGTTTCTTTCTTTTTTACCTGATAGCGCATCATCGGAACAGCGTTTACTTTCTCTTCAGAAAGACTAGCTTCATCTGCCGGTTTGATGCGAATAATACGTCCGATGGCAAATGAAGAAGTTGTCAGCCCCGGATTTTCTTCCATGATGCTTTGCATCGTTACACCATATTTTTTGGATAACGAGAAAAGAGTTTCTTTGGGTTCTATCGTATGGAATACATATAATCCGTTTTGACGGTACAATGAGGTGGCCTGAGGAATCCGGATCGCATGACCCGGAATAAGCTGATTCGGTAAGCCCGGGTTAATGGCAATGATGTCATTCGGACTTATCTGATACATATTCGCAAGGCTTTGCAAAGTCTCTCCGATCATGATTGTATGCGTAAAGTAATCATCAGCCTTTTCATGCTTCGGTGTCGTTGCGGTGGAATGAACCGGAATCAGAAGGTGTTGTCCTTTTTTTAAACCCGCTCTGGTTTCCGGGTTATATTTTTCTATTTCAGCCTGAGTAACATTGAATTGTTTGGTCAGAGAGTAAAAACCCTCAGCCTGTGATACCTGGTAGATGTAGAATTCCTGGCCGTTAATGCGTGTGGTTTCGTACGATCGGTTACTTGTTTGCGCGAATAGATTCGCGGCAAAAAACAAGCAAAAAATAGCTGATAATAACTTTCGGTTTGATTTCCGCATCTGAAAAATATTTTTTGAATATCCTTTCTTTTCCCTGAAATAAAGGGTTGTCGATGGACAAAGATATATAAAATACAAAGAACTCTTTACTGAACTCTTCGAATTTACTGTAAAAGCTTTACCTTTGAAGGTAACTATTTTTGGCACGCTTATGCTTCAGAACAGAATAAAATACTTCCTGATTTTACTAGTGTCCTCATTGCCTTTTCTCCTGAAAGCGCAATGGCAGATTACGGGTGGTTTATATCCGCCTTATGTTCACGTACCGTCTGTTTCTTCCGGATTGAGTAGTGTATATGTACTGTATGGCATGCAAAATAGTCGTATCATTTACCAAGCGCCTTCGGAGGCTCCGATAACCTGTTTTCGTTATGAAGCGAATGCCCTCGATGCAGTCGCTGTAAAAGGCCATCAGGATGGCAGTCGTTTTATCATAGAACAACCTGAAGCCGGTTTTGGTTATTTTGTCCGGCAAGAAGAAAAAACCTTATCATATATCTGGCTGATCGATTATCTACCTTCGTTATTGACAATGAAATCCATTACAGCTGATCTGTCAGCAAGTGATTGTGATCAGGTTCGCCTGCTTTTTGACAGAGATGCACCCGATATCTCTTTTTCATGGATCAATGGCAAAACTGAAACGCTTCCACGTAAATTCATGTTGAGCAGAAATACCTTGCGCTGGAATGAAAATGATTTAAATTTCGAGGAAATAACCCTCGAGGAAGAAGTGACCGGTTATCGGGAAATGACGCTTCAGGCCCCTTATGTCAATACGACCTTTTCAATAACCGGAGATCAGTTTCTGCGTTACTGGAATATCCCTCTATCCCTGACTTCCGAACTTTATGAAACACCTGCTGTGACGGGCGAGGCATTCGCCGAACAACATATCCGGGAGGCAGGAAATGAAATAGATAAAGAATCGGGTGAGTTAGGCGGATCGGCACCCGTCGATATATCCTTTACCGGCTATGCAAATTATCCGGTTACGACTTATCAGGCATGGGAAATTTCGAGGGATCCGGAATTTGATATTATAGAAGCTACTTATACAGACCAAAATCTGGAATATTCATTTGAAGAGGAGGGGACGACATATGTTCGTTTTGTTATAAGCAATGCAACGGGTGTCTGTGAAAAAGTCGTGCAAACGTTCACGGTCAATACTTCCGAGTCGATGCTGAAAGTTCCGAATGTATTTACTCCTCAATCTGCCAGTGGAAATAATCAGGTGTTTAAAGTTGTTTATAAATCGATTATTCGTTTTGAGGGACGGGTTTTTAATCGTTGGGGAAACCAGCTTTTTCACTGGACGGATCCATCCCAGGGGTGGGACGGAACTGTGAACGGGAAACTGGTTCCCACGGGTGCCTATTATTATCTGATCGACGCTGAAGGTGTGGGAGGAAAGAAATATAAGTTAAAAGGCGATATCAACGTGTTACGTACTAAAAATTAAATTAATAAATTGCAGATTCCGACTTTCGGTAAACACGTAGCTTACGTGCTGTTCATAATACGAATTGTTTATGTTTAAAAATAAGACTTCCATTTTTATTTCAGCAGCCCTGCTTGTTGTAGCAGGTGCTTCTTTCTTTTTAGGGGCGGATAGCGCCCAGAGAGCGGATGAAGAGAAGCCGCTGGTACAATCTTTTTCCGTCGTGCCTGAGTTTCCTTCAAAGACAACGATTGCCGGAGAACAAATCGATCTTTCCCGCTATGATATGCGGGAGCGTTACGATCGCGAACTCACCAGTTTTTGTTATACACACAATTTGACGCTTTCATTAATCAAAAGAGCTAATCGTTACTTTCCGATTATCGAACCGATACTAAAAGACGAAGGGATTCCCGAAGATTTTATTTATTTGATGGCAATCGAAAGTTCGCTCAATACGCGGGCACTTTCGCCTGTAAAAGCTGCGGGGTTATGGCAGATCATGCCTGCTACCGGAAAAGAGCTTGGGCTTGAGGTAAATGGTTTTGTCGATGAACGTTATCATATAGAAAAGTCAACACGGGCCGCGGCTAAATACCTTAAAAACGCATACAATAAATATGGGAGCTGGATGGCAGTTGCAGCTTCATATAACGCCGGTCAGGGACGGATTTCGAAGGAACTGGAGAGACAAGGTGTCAACGATGTTTTCGATTTGTGGCTTGTAGATGAAACGACGCGGTATCCTTTCCGAATGATGGCATTGAAAGAAATTATGAGTCGTCCCTATAAATATGGTTTTGTGTTGAAAAGTAATCAGTTGTACAAACCAATCCGCACGAAAGATGTTAAGGTTAAAGAGGAGATTCCAGATCTGGTGCAATTTGCAAAGACCCAGGGGATAGATTACCGGACATTGAAAGAATTTAATCCATGGTTGAGAGACCGCTCTTTGCCAAATAAATCCGGAAAGGAATATATATTTACGATACCGTTAAAAGAGGATCTTCACTATAAAAGAAATGATGTGAAGATTCATCGCAAAAGTTGGGTTGTTGATTGAGTTGTTGAAAGTAGAATTATGAATGAAAATGATAAAATCCGGGTATTAGGTGCCCGGGTGCATAACCTGAAGAATATTGATGTCGAAATACCGCGTAATAGTTTTACTATCATTACCGGGCTCAGTGGTAGCGGAAAGTCATCTCTGGCTTTCGATACCATTTTTGCCGAAGGGCAACGGCGTTATATAGAGACGTTTTCTTCCTATGCCCGAAACTTTTTGGGGAATATGGAACGGCCGGATGTCGACAAGATTACCGGTTTAAGTCCGGTTATTTCAATAGAACAGAAAACCACCAACAAAAATCCGCGTTCAACCGTAGGCACGACGACCGAGATATATGACTTTTTGCGTCTTCTTTTTGCCCGTGCGGGGGAAGCTTATTCCTATATTTCGGGTGAGAAAATGGTCAAATTCACGGAAGAGCAGATTCTTCAGTTGATTTTAGACCGTTATGAAGGGAAGCGCACTTATATATTAGCGCCTTTGGTCAAAACCAGAAAAGGGCATTACAAAGAGCTCTTCGAGCAACTCCGGAAAAAAGGATATCTGAACGTACGGGTAGATGGGGAGATGCGTGAAATTCTTCATGGGATGAAGCTCGATCGCTATAAGAACCATACGATTGAGTTGGTGATCGATAAGATGGTTGTCTCTTCGCGGGATGAACAGCGTCTGAAGGAAAGTGTTCGCCTTGCGATGAAGCAGGGAGACGGAGAAATAATGGTACTTGATGCCGATACGAATGAAGTACGTCATTATTCGCGTCAATTGATGGATCCTGTGAGTGGAATATCTTACCATGAGCCAGCTCCTCATAATTTCTCTTTCAACTCGCCACAGGGAGCATGTCAGCATTGTAAAGGATTGGGTGTCGTGAATGTCATCGATTTGGAAAAGGTGATTCCTGATCCTTCTCTTTCCATTTATCAGGGTGGAATCGTGCCACTCGGAAAATACAAAAACTCCATGATATTCTGGCAGATCGAGGCTATCCTTGAAAAGTATGAGGTGACTCTGAAAACGCCACTGAAATCCGTTCCGCCAGAGGCGATCGACGAAATCATGAACGGGACCGAAGAACGTTTGCATATCAAGAATATGGCTCTTGGTTCTTCCAATATGTTTTTGAGTTATGACGGATTGGTAAAATACATCGATATGCAGGCTCAGAGTGAAGCTTCTGCTACTGCGCAAAAATGGGCAGGACAGTTCTCTAAAAGCATAGTGTGTCCTACCTGTCATGGAAACCGATTAAATCGGGAATCACTCCATTTTCGCGTAGCCGGAAAAAACATTTCTGAATTGAGTAAGATGGATATTTCCCGTTTGTATGAATGGCTTGATGGGGTAGAGGAGAAACTTACTGCAAAACAACGGATTATTGCACTCGAAATATTGAAGGAGATTCGCACCCGCGTTCAGTTTCTTCTGGATGTTGGGCTTGACTATCTTTCTTTGAATCGGGCGTCGGCTACCCTTTCGGGAGGAGAGAGTCAGCGTATCCGTCTGGCTACTCAGATCGGTTCGCAGTTGGTGAATGTATTGTACATTCTCGACGAGCCGAGTATCGGATTACATCAACGAGATAATGTGCGTTTGATCAACTCCTTGAAAAAATTGAGGGACACCGGTAATACGGTGGTTGTGGTAGAGCATGACCGGGATATGATGATCGAGGCTGATCACGTAGTCGATATCGGACCTTTTGCAGGTCGCCTGGGTGGTGAAGTCGTTTTTTCAGGTACTCCTAACCAAATGTTGCAAAGCGATACGGTAACTGCTGCTTATCTGAATGGGAAAATGAAAATAGAAATCCCTTCCGTACGTCGTCAAGGCAACGGAACGTCTATT
>JBOFCW010000239.1:0-5776 GCA_051646395.1 Bacteroidales bacterium | reverse complement strand
TTCAGAAGATGACTTTTTTAGTATATGTCGTACGTGTATTATTGATTGATTTTTAACGTATAGACCATGGTGGTTTTCTGCATGTTCTTTCCGCCTTTCAATGAAATACCTCCCGGAAGGAAGTAATTGGCAGTGCGTTTGATCGTACCATATGTCTGATCAATTGATACGGAAACGGGAACGATGGCCAATGTTGCCGTATCGGCTTCCGTAAGTTCTCTGTTATTCTTGCTCTTCATTTCCTTTGCCAGTTCCAATACCATCGCATTGATGTTACCGAAATTATATCCGTAATTAGCAGATGTTGAATCTTTCGGAAGTGAGGCCAGGTAAGATGTTTTGCTATCAGGAACCTGATTGTTTTCGAAAAACTCATTCATCTTGCTTTTTTCAATCAGCAACATATTTTTAGGCGCACCTTGAAAAAAGATATTGGTCTGTGGATAAGCAAGCATGTTCAGATTCACGCCGTTCAGATATTGTTCTGTCGATCCGGATTCCTTCAGGGTTTTCATAATGCTTCCAACAGGAAGTTTTATCTGCGTGAAATAGCCGGCCGGAGATGTAACGAATGTAGCTGAATCGTTGTTCATGATTTCCGGATTTCCGCCCGGTTGAATCGGATTGGCTATGTTGTTGAGCTGAACCACATCCGGAGTAACCGCAATTGTTTTGATGTGTTGCGATACATACGAGCTGTCTTTTCCGGCATCTGTTTTTGTCGTATGATAGCTTCGGTAAAAGAAGCCGATCGATGTTGAAGATACCTGAAGGATCGTTCCGTTTCCGAACGTGTTTTTAAAATAAACTCCCGGGAAGAATTTCTCGAACGCCTGTTGCGTCTTAAATGTCGCCGGATTGTTTTTTACCTCGTTTAAGAAACGCTGTGCGATTTCATTATCGAGTATGATATCCACGTAAGGAATATATCCTTCAAGATTTCGGATAGAATCCGAAACGCTCAGGTCCTTACCCGTATATCCGGCACTACCGATCTCTTTCAGCGGAGTGATATAGTCCTGGATAAAGTCTTCCGATGCCATGTAGTTGGAATAAAAGGCATTATTATCGGTCGGAAGTGTTTTGGTCAACTCGTATGCCGTTACGGCCATCGGTGTCAGTGAATCTCCGATATAAGCCGCATAAGTTATGCTTAATACAGCCGAATCCAGTCTGTTATTTAGTAACGAGTCTTTTCCCAGTTTGAATATCAACGAGTCGTTTTTATAAACGTCAAAGTTGAAACCCGGTTTGGCGTAAAACTGAGCGGCATAATTCGCACGGATAGTACCGTAGAGATTATCGTTGATTTCACCCAGAAGCGGGTTCGGAGTACGTACATAAATCGAGTCAGCCAAAAAGGTGTTCGATTTGATGTCGAATATGGCACTTTTTACAATAAGATCGTCGCCGTCGGGGCGAATGCTCGAGCCTATGTTGGT
Source organism: Bacteroidales bacterium (assembly GCA_051646395.1). Classification (GTDB taxonomy): domain Bacteria; phylum Bacteroidota; class Bacteroidia; order Bacteroidales; family JAUNSR01; genus JAUNSR01. Next base: position 4,334 of record JBOFCW010000239.1, on the reverse strand, counting down.
AAGATCATCATCACAAGCACATAGCAATACACTCAAAGCGAGAATAAAGAATGAATTCAGTTTCATAAGCTGCAATTATTTATTTGCCTCTTCCCAAACAACGTCGTAAAAGTCGTTATAGGCATCGATGTAAGTTTCCGGGTTTTGGTAGCTCAGGAATGGTTTTGCATTGTTTTGCGCGTAGTCGAGCACTTCCGGATTGATCGTTTCGCTTCCCTGGATAACTCCATCGCTATATTTCATGGCTAATTTAGTCAGGTCAGCAAAACTGACTTCTTTTCCTTCAATAGCTTCGATATCACTTTGTTCGATACCTTCAAGCATTAGTTTTTCGCCGAAGTTTGTCGGGAAAGATTTAGAAAAGTCATCGTTGTAAGCGGAGTAAACGATTTTTGAGTTACGGAAAGACGGATCGTCGGCATAAGCCTTTTTGATATAAAGAGGCGTAAGAGCAGTCATCCAGCCATGGCAGTGAATGATATCCGGAACCCAGCGAAGTTTCTTCACAGTCTCCATCACACCACGAACAAAGAAGATACTACGTTCGTCATTGTCATCAAACTCATTGCCCTCGTCATCTGTAAGGGTCGCTTTTCGCTGGAAGTAGTCTTCATTGTCAATGAAATACACCTGCATACGGGCTGCCTGAATAGAGGCTACCTTAATAATCAAAGGATGATCGGTGTCATCGATGATCAAATTCATACCTGACAGGCGAATCACTTCGTGCAGCTGATTGCGGCGTTCGTTGATGCTTCCGTATTTAGGCATGAAGGTTCTGATTTCCCGACCTCTTTCCTGGATTCCCTGCGGAAGGAAGCGGCTGATTGTTGAAATCTCGCTTTCAGGAAGATAAGGTGTGATTTCTGAAGTAATGTATAATACCTTGGTGGCTTTCATTGTTATTGTCCTCTATTATCTCAAATTTAGTTTCGCAAAGATAATAAAAAAAATATGCTTTATTTCAATGTTTAAGTGCTTTAAATAATCATAACTTGAATTGAACCTGTTTTTTAACGATTAAAAAAAGCAATTCTGATCTTCTGATCTCGTTTTTTACACGGCTCTGAGATTGTTTTTTGCTGAGCATTTTGTTGAATATCTCATTTTTAAGCAACTTCATATTTCTTCTTTTATTAAATTTTATAACAAGCGATTGCTTTATGGTTTGATATTTATTTGTTTATTTTGCACCGATTTTCAGGTCGGGTGATTATTTATGCTTATCTCATTGGTTCTTGCCCGTAAAATTTAAATATACAGATGAAAACGGTAAACAAAGTAGCTGATTTGCAACAGCTCATAGCTGAAGCAAAGGCTCAGTGTAAACAAGTCGGATTTGTTCCTACGATGGGCGCTCTTCATGAAGGGCATCTGTATCTGGTGAAGAAATGCAAGCAGGAGAATGACCTTTGTGTGGTAAGTGTTTTTGTTAATCCTACACAATTCAATAATCCGGAAGATCTTGAAAAATATCCGCGTACCCCACAAGAAGATTGCCGATTGCTCGAATCGGCCGGTTGCGATCTTGTCTTTATGCCTGAAGTAGCCGAAATGTATCCACAGCCCGATACCCGACAATTCGATTTCGGACCCATCGGCGAGGTGATGGAAGGTAAAATGCGGCCGGGACATTTTAATGGAGTTGCTCAGGTGGTGAGCAAGCTTTTCGATATGGTGACACCCGATGTAGCCTATTTCGGTGAAAAAGATTTCCAACAAGTGGCAATCATTCGCGAGATGGTACGTCAATTGGTTAGTCCGGTACAAATAATCCAGGTTCCGATCGTGCGTGAGCCATCCGGGTTGGCAATGAGTAGCCGGAATGTGCGTCTGTCGGAGCAACAGCGTAAGGATGCTGTCGCTGTTTCGCGTGCCCTGTTCGCCAGTAAAGACACGATGGAGGAACTTTCTGTCGAAGATACGATTGCAGCGGTGACGCTTTCTATCAACAGCGTACCCGGTTTAGAAACTGAATATTTTGAAATTGTCGATGGCGATACGATGCAGCCTGTTGCCCAATGGAGCGACTCGGATTATATCGTTGGCTGTATCACCGTTTATTGTGGACAGGTACGATTGATCGATAATATTATTTATAAAAACAACAAATAAATCAATTATGCAGATTGAAGTAATGAAGTCTAAAATCCATCGCGTTACAGTAACGCAGGCGGATTTGAATTATATCGGAAGCATTACTATCGATGAGGAATTGCTGGAAGCTGCCAATATCATTCCGAATGAGAAGGTAGCAATCGTAAACAACAACAACGGAGCCCGTCTGGAAACTTACGTAATTAAAGGAGAAAGAGGGTCTGGCGTGGTTTGTCTGAACGGCGCGGCTGCCCGTTTGGTTCAGCCTGGCGATGTTGTTATCATCATCTCTTATGCGACAATGGATTTTGAAGAAGCTAAAACGTTTGTCCCTTCTGTGATTTTCCCGGATACGACAACCAATAAACTGCTTCGCTGATCCGTGTGACCGGATATTTTGTCTAAAATTTATATGAACCCATCTCTCTGACGATGGGTTTTTTTTGTATCAATCTTTGTTTATTTATATGTATACCAACAAACAAATCTGGAATGTTTCTTATCCCATCATGCTAAGCCTATTGGCTCAGAATATTATTAATATAACAGATACCGCGTTTCTGGGACATGTGGGCGAAATTGAGCTAGGTGGTTCGGCTCTTGGCGGTTTGTGGTATCTGGCTATTTTTATGCTGGGATTCGGTTTTAGTACAGGTTCTCAGATTCTAATCGGACGACGTAACGGAGAGGAGCGTCTGGGTGAGATCGCTCCTGTTTTTCTGCAAGGCACAGCTTTTCTGTTATTCATCGGTATCCTGATTTTATTCCTCACCGAAATGTATGCGGCACCTCTGCTGGGATTTCTTATCAAATCCGATCAGGTATTTGATGCGACAGTGCGTTTTCTCGACTGGCGTATGCTTGGGCTATTCTTCTCGTTCCCGTTGGTGATGTTCCGTGCTTTTTTTGTGGGCATCACGCAGACCCGGGTTTTGACGATTAGCGCAATTGTAATGGCGGTGGTCAATGTTTTTCTGGATTATGCTATGATTTTCGGGAAATTCGGTTTTCCGCAAATGGGTATCGAAGGTGCTGCCATCGCTTCAGTTATCGCAGAAGCAGCGTCGGCGTTGTTTTTTGTTCTTTATCTGTTTTTTAAGGTAGATTTGCGTAAATATGGGTTTATGAACCGCTCTGCCTATAATCTCAGACAACTGCCACACTTGCTGAGTATTTCTGTCTGGACAATGATCCAGTATTTTGTGGCTTTGGGCACCTGGTTTATCTTCTTTCTGGCGACAGAACATTTGGGAGAACGCTCGTTGGCGATTTCAAATATCGTGCGCAGTGTTTCCTCCATGCTCTTTATGCCGGTGAGTGCTTATGGAACAACCGCCAATACCCTTGTTTCCAATCTGATGGGAGAAGGACGTATTGCCGAAGTGCCGCGTGTTGTGCGCAATATTCTGATTCAGTGTGCCATTGTCGTTTTGCCAATCATGCTTTTTATTTTTGTGGCTCCCGAACTTATTCTTCGCGTTTATTCCGATGATCCATCCCTTATCAAGTCAACGATTCCATCGCTTTTGGTTCTGACGACCAGTTATTTCATGGCTGCACCCGGATCGGTGTTGTTTCAATTCGTTTCAGGAACGGGGAATACCCGTTCTGCTTTAGGGATTGAGTGCGCAACTTTATTTTTTTATATGCTTTTCGTGGGTGTTGTCGCCTTTAAATTAGCGGCTCCCGTCGAGATTTGCTGGTTTTCCGAACATATCTATTGGGGTATTCTATTTGTTGTTTCCTTTATTTATATGAAAAAAGCAGATTGGCAATCAAAAAAAATCTGATTTTGATTCTTTCCTTTTGCAGGGGCATAGCGGCGGGACAAGTTGGGTTTGTGAGTTAAAAAAGAATAAATACATAAATTGAGTTAGGGTGAAAATGCATTTCAATTCTATTATATATAGAATTGGAATGATTCACCCATTTTTGATTACTTAGGTCTTTTCTTTCAGATAAAAAATCACATCCTTGTTTAAGGGGCTAAAGAAGATAAATACATGAAAAAAATCACGTCACTGGCAGTAGCCGGAATCCTTTTGATCTCATTACCCGGTTGTCGCTCCACAGACAAGAATCCCGATTATTGTAAATATGTGAATCCGTTTATCGGAACCGGGGGGCACGGGCATACATTTCCCGGATCGGTTGTGCCTTATGGTATGATTCAGCCAAGTCCTGATACGCGTATATATCAATGGGATGCCTGTTCCGGGTATCATTATAGTGATACG
>JBOFCW010000238.1:0-2996 GCA_051646395.1 Bacteroidales bacterium | reverse complement strand
GGCATGAGCAACAGCGAACCCAGGTCAGGACATCCAACGCCGCTCAAGTTGACATGCGAATAACCGGTAAACCAGACGTTGGTAAACTCATAGGGAGTAGACCACCAACGGGCATCCTTATCGAAATTGTTGTCGGCCGATCCGGTTACGTTAAACGGTACGACAGACATCAATCCGTTGGGGCATACCGCTCCCGGATGACATGTTCCGAAGTTGGTGGTGCCGATAAACGGATTCACATAATCAGCAATCTCCTTTGCCTGCACCTGGCAGGCAAAGGAGATACCGATCATACTTATTATTTTAAATGCATGCTTCATACACAAAATCAGATGATTGACGTACGTTTCGTGAACTCGATGATTTCAGGCACGTAACCGAAGGCAAGTCCTGTAACCGTGTCGGCACATCCGTAATAAACGGCAATGCGACCGGTTTTTTCATCATAAAGCGCAGCACACGGGAAGCATACATTTGGCACATCGCCCACACATTCATAATCTTTCTGCGGAGAAATCAGATATGGTCCCGAACGGTATTTCACTTTCCAGGGCTCATCCAGATCAAGCAATGCCGAACCAAAGCTATAAACAAATCCGTTGCACGAAGCCAATACACCGTGGTAGATCAGCAACCAGCCTTCGGGTGTTTCGATCGGAATCGGTCCCGCACCGATTTTCGTACATTGCCATGCGCTCTGCTCAAACGGAGCCGGTGCCATCACATGACGATGATGTCCCCAGAACTCCATATCGGGCGACTCGCTATAGAATATATCGCCGAAGGGCGTATGCCCGTTGTCACTCGGCCGGCTCAACATGGCAAAACGGCCATCTATTTTACGAGGGAACATCACGCCGTTGCGGTTGAAAGGGATAAACGCATTTTCCAACTGGTAGAAGTGTTCGAAGTCTTTCGTCCACGCACATCCGATCGTAGGCCCGTGATAGCCGTTACACCAGGTCACATAATACCGGTCTTCGATCCAGGTCACGCGCGGATCATACCCATAAACCCAATTTCCTATTTCTGGGTTATCGCAGATAAATTTAAGCGGTTCTTCCTTGATTTTCCAGTTGATGGCATCATCGCTGAAACCCACGTGCAGACGCATACGACGATTGGTGTCGTCGCAGCGGAACACACCGGCGTACATACCGTTGAACGGAACAACGGCACTATTGAAAATGCTATTGGATGTAGGCAACAGATCACGCGGGATGATCGGGTTGGCTGAATAGCGCCACATTACATCTTTGCACCCTTCGGGACGATCCTCCCAGGGCATATTCATTTTTTCCAGTGTCATAGTATTGATATTTATTAATGGTAGTTTATAGAATGAGTTATTCAACTTCGAGTTGCTGATCGAGCACCTCGCCTTCCGATATTTTCTGATTGTCCGAATAGGTGAAAGGAACAAGTTTGGTTATGATGAATGCCGGTATCGCGGCGATGAGCACCCAGATAAAAAAATTCTTATATCCCAGCACATCGCTCAGATAACCGCTCATCATACCGGGGATCATCACCCCAAGATTCATGATTCCGGTAGCGAAGGCATAATGGGCCATCTGGTGTTTGCCAGGTGCTACCTGCTGCATCATAAAAAGCGTCAAGCCTACGAATCCGAAACCGTAACCGAAATATTCGAATACGATCGCTCCTCCGATCATCCATAAATTAGCGGGTTGTATCATAGCCAGAAACAGATAAACGGCAAATGGGATATTGAAAAAGCAGCATAAGGAAAAAAGCGTTCGTTTGAGCCCCAACGCCGAAATATAGTATCCGGCCAGAATCGAGCCGAGTACGAAGGCAGCCGCGCCGAACGTTCCGTAAACCAAACCGATCTCCTGCACGCTAAGCCCGAGTCCTCCCTCGGTAACAGGAGCCTTCAGGAACAAAGGCACAATCTTCATCGCATACCCCTCGGCAAAACGATAAAGAATAATGAATGCGATATACCAACCGATGTGTTTTTTCTGAAAGAAAGAACGGATTACTTCCCATAAGGCAGCACGCGCCGCTTTGGTTGAGGTCACCGATTTTGCCGGATCACCTCCTGAAGGAAGAATCCGGGTGTGATATAAACATAACCCACCCATGATGGCTGCGCAGATTACCATGATTATCATCCAGGCCTGAACGACACCGAACTGGTCTTTCAGCATACCGGCCAGATAAACAAGGCCGCCCGTCGTCAGGATTTTAGCCAGGTTGTAAAAAGCGCCCTGCCAGCCGATATAACGAGCTTGCTGTTCGGACGAAAGTTCCGATAGATAAATTCCGTCTCCGGCAATATCATGTGTGGCTCCGCTCAACGCGATCACAAATAACAAAGCGATGGCATAAGGGAAAAATCCCGATACAGGCAGCGTAAGAGCCAGTAATCCGAACGCAATCCCGGTTATCAGTTCAGTAAAAACAACAAAATGTTTTTTGGTTTTAAACATCTCAAGAAGCGGACTCCAGAGAGGCTTGAGCGTCCAGGGAAGCATTACGAGCGAAGTCCAGAATGCGATCAGTGCATTCGAAATCTGCATGTCGGAAAACATCAGTACAGAAACCATCGATAAAGCGACAAAAGGAAGCCCCATCCCGAAATATACCGTAGGCACCCAATAAGCAGGAGAAATTTTGTGTGAATTCATGGAAATTGGTTTGTAATTAGAAAAATAAAACGTCGCTTCATATATAAAGCAACTGAGGGGGTAAATATACTAATCTGAATTCAAAAAATAAACATGATTTAACTATACTTTATTCAAAAACAAAAAGCGGAATCCAGTATGAATTCCGCTTTCTGTTTTTCAAAAATTGATTTTATATTAATCAACGATTAACTTAACTGTTTTAATTGTTTTTGCATCTTTTACAACAACCAAATAAGTACCTGCCATGATATTATCCAATTCAACAGATGTCGTTGGATCAGTAATTTCGGTTTGCAGAAGAACTGTTCCCTGAAGGGATACTAATTGCATGGTCGCTCC
>JBOFCW010000237.1:0-5044 GCA_051646395.1 Bacteroidales bacterium | reverse complement strand
ATTAATTTACATTTTGTCGGGTGTCTCAACTCCGGGTGAGTTATGGCAATCCCATTGTTGAATATTCTTTGTGAATCCATAAATATATAACATTTACTTTATTGCCTACCTTTGTAAAAACCAATTTATAACTGTTATGTTGTTTCGCACCGAACTCACGCTTCCCAAATCTGAATATCCAATCGGTTATGCTGACAAATTGCTACTGATGGGTTCTTGTTTCAGCGAAAACATAGGCACCTGGCTGAGTGAACATTACCTGGACGTTGTTATCAATCCTTTCGGCATACTTTACAATCCGGAATCACTGGCTCGGGCTTTTGATGCATTACTTCAAGAGCGGCGATATTCTGAATCCGACCTTTTTGAACATCAGGGGCTCTACCGCAGTTTCGATCATCACTCCCGTTTTGCCGCACCTACACAAGCAGAAGCCCTCAATCTGATCAATAGCAGCTGTGAAGAAGCCTCGCGGCAACTACAACAAGCCAACCGGCTTCTGATTACATTCGGTACGGCCTGGGTATATTATCTCCGTAAGAACGGCGAAGCGGTTTCGAATTGCCACAAACTACCGGAATCCCTTTTTGACCGGCGTAAGATGCACACCCAAGAAATCGTATCCCGTTGGAGCAAGCTTATCGAAATAATGCTAAAAGAGAATCAGAATCTGCAACTGACATTTACCGTCAGCCCGATCCGTCATATCAAAGACTCACTTCACGGCAATCAGCTCAGCAAATCGACCTTGTTATTAGCCATCGATGAGTTGCAGGGGCTTTTTCCTGACAATGTCTCCTATTTCGCCGCTTATGAACTGATGATGGACGACTTGCGTGATTATCGTTTTTATGCCGCAGACATGACACACCCATCTGATACCGCTATCAATTATATCCGTGAAAAATTTGCAGATTGTTATTTCTCACCACAAACAAAGAGACTTTTTGCCGAATGCGAAAAGCTAAAAAAAGCACTCGACCATAAACCTTCAGATTATAAATCCGAATCATATAAGCGATTTTTAACGCAAAACATCCAAAAGATAGAAGATTTAATTGAGAAAAACCCTTACTTTACGTTGAGAAAACCACTATTACAATTTCAACAACGCTTAATATAATCCTTGAGCGATGAATTATTCTATATCAGAGATTTCGGGCATCATTAATGCTCAGACAACCTCTTTACGACCGGCTATGATCAGCGTTTTGCTCACCGATAGTCGTTCTTTGACTTTCCCTGAAGAAAGCTTGTTTTTCGCATTGGTCAGCAACAAAAACAATGGCCATAAATATATCCCGTTTTTATATCAAAAAGGGGTCCGGAACTTTGTGATCAGTGAGATGCATGAAGTATTCCTCGATATGCCCGATGCCAACTTCCTGCAGGTGAGAGATACACTACGTTGTTTACAGCTGTTAGCCCGTTATCACCGGCTTCAGTTTGAAATACCGGTTATCGGAATTACAGGAAGTAACGGGAAGACCATCGTGAAGGAATGGCTTTATCAACTGTTGCATCACGACAAACAAATCGTACGTTCACCCAGAAGTTACAATTCTCAGATCGGCGTTCCTCTTTCCGTTTGGCAGTTGAACAAACAAACCGAACTGGGCATTTTCGAAGCCGGTATCTCCAAACCGAATGAGATGGATAAACTGGCGGACATCATCCGTCCGACAATCGGAATCCTTACGAACATCGGTGATACCCATCAGGAAAACTTCAATAACTTCCGTCAAAAATTAGATGAGAAAATCCAGCTCTTCAAAGGATGCGACCTGATCATCTACAATGGCGATGACCTGATCTTATCCACTGCTATCGAAGAAGCTTGCCTGGGGACGCGAGAAATTGCATGGTCGCGCAAAGACCGGCATCGTCCGATCTATATCTCAGAAATTACGACAAAGGAACAATCAACACGTATAAAATATGTATTCCTGGGGCTTGAGGGCGCTTTCGAGATTCCTTTTATCGAAGAGGCATCTATCGAAAATGCACTTCACTGTCTGGCCGTTATGCTCTACATGGGAGTTCCACGCCATGAAATAGCCTTCCGGATGAGTCAACTGGAACCTGTGGCGATGCGGCTGGAAGTCATTGAAGGAAAAAATGATTGTATGCTCATCAATGACACCTATAATTCCGACATCAATTCACTGGATATTGCGCTCGATTTTATGGTGCGTCGTTCTTCATCCGACAAAAAAAATACGCTGATCCTTTCGGACATCCTGCAAACGGGTCTGTTACCTAAATCACTATACAGGAAGGTAGCCGATTTATGCAAACGAAAAAAAGTCGAAAAAATAATCGGGATAGGACGAGATCTGACAGAAAACGAAAGTTTGTTTACGATGCAGGAGAAGGCTTTTTTCCCTTCAACCGAAAAATTTCTCGAATCCGATCTGATCAATCAGTTCAGCGACGAACTGATCCTTGTAAAGGGTGCACGTCATTTCCATTTTGAGGAAATTTCCGAGAGACTGGAGTTAAAACAACACGAAACCATTCTCGAAGTCAACCTCGATGCAATCGTTCACAACTACAATCAATACAAGCAGCAATTGCATCCTTCTACACGAATCGTTTGCATGGTAAAGGCGTTTGGCTACGGAGCCGGGTCCTATGAGCTGGCAAAAACATTACAAGATCAGGGATGCGACTATCTGGCTGTAGCTGTTGCCGATGAAGCCGCGGCATTACGCAAACAAGGCATCATCACTCCGATTATCGTAATGAATCCGGAATTCAGCACTTTCCGTACCTTATTCACCCATTTGCTCGAACCGGAGATTTACAGTTTCAAATTGCTTAAAGCCTTTATCCGGGAAGGAGAAAAACTGGGGATTACGCAGTTTCCGATTCACATAAAGATCGACTCGGGAATGCATCGGCTGGGCTTTCTTGCGGATGAGATGGATGAGTTGATTGCGTTATTGAATAATCAGAGCACCGTTGTCGTGCGTTCGGTGTTTTCTCACCTTGCCGGCAGTGACGATGAGCGATTTGATGATTTCACACGCGAACAGATCGCTTTGTTCAAAGCCTGTGCGAAGAAACTGGAAGATTCGTGCGACCATAAAATATTGAAACACATTCTCAATAGCGCGGGAATTGAGCGTTTTGCTCATGAACAGATGGATATGGTACGCCTGGGCATAGGCCTGTATGGCATCGAGGCATCTGCTAAGAAAATGAACCTGCGGAATATCAGCACCCTGCGTTCGACCATTCTGCAAATCAAAACACTTGATGCAGGAGAAACCGTAGGTTATTCACGCATGGGATCTCTCACACGCACATCCCGCATCGCCATGGTTCCCATCGGTTATGCCGACGGATTTGATCGCAGACTGGGCAATGGGGTCGGCTACATGCTGGTCAATGGCAATCCGTGTCCGACCATCGGCAATATCTGTATGGATGTCTGTATGATCGACGTTACCGACACGCCCTGTGCCGAAGGCGATCAGGTATTGATTTTCGGTGAAGGAATTCCGGTGACAGTTCTGTCTGAAAAGCTGAATACGATTCCCTATGAAATCATCACCTCGGTTTCCACACGCGTAAAAAGAGTGTACTTCCGCGAATAATCGACGCTTTTTTGCCTGAAATTGTGGATTATTTACACAGATTTGTTAGTTTTGCGCAGTTTTCACTCAGGTTGTGTGAAACCACTTTAAAAACATTTAGGAATTAAAGTATGGCTAATAACTTATTGAAGGGCAAAAGAGGTATTATTTTCGGTGCCCTGAATGACATGTCGATCGCTTGGAAAGTTGCTGAAAGAGCGGTTGAAGAAGGTGCTCAAATCGTTTTGACAAATACGCCCGTTGCAGTGCGCATGGGTACTGTAAATGAATTGGGACAAAAACTGAATGCGGAAGTGATTCCTGCGGACGCTACAAACGTAGAAGACCTGGAAATGCTTTTCACAAAAGCTCAGGAAATTCTTGGCGGAAAAATCGATTTCGTATTGCACTCAATCGGTATGTCGCCAAACGTACGTAAAAAACGTACTTACGATGACCTGGATTACGATTTGCTGGAAAAAACATTTGATATCTCTGCCGTATCATTCCACAAGATGATGCAGGTTGCAAAAAAACAAGACGCTATCTCTGAAGGAGGTTCAATCCTGGCTCTTTCTTATGTTGCCGCTCAGCGTACGTTCTACGGTTACAACGATATGGCAGACGCAAAATCTTTGCTTGAGTCGATCGCTCGTAGCTTCGGATACATCTACGGACGTGAGAAAGGTGTTCGCGTAAATACGATCTCTCAGTCACCTACGATGACTACTGCCGGAAGCGGTGTGAAAGGATTCGATGGTCTTTGCGATTTCTCCGACCGCATGTCGCCTCTTGGCAACGCAAATGCAGACGAGTGTGCAGACTACTGTGTGGTTATGTTCTCTGACCTTACCCGTAAAGTTACAATGCAGAACCTGTTCCACGATGGAGGTTTCTCCAGCATGGGTATGTCGCTTCGCGGTATGGAGCAGTACAACAAAAGCTTCATACAGGAAAATACAGCTGAAGACGGACACATTATCTACGGATAATTATCTTATTCCATCATATAACGACCGCCGAATCCGGAATTTCCGGATCCGGCGGTTTGTTTTTTCTCGCCTCTCACTGAACTAACTTCAGATCAGCATAATAAATTAAAGAAATATGCTTCTTTTTTCGTAACTTTATTTTCGATCCAATCCGGAATTCCATTCCGGAATCCCAAAATCAATTCTCCTGTATGCATTCGGCTGCTCCACCGTCGGTGGCTCGGTCCTCCACCGTCGGTGACGAGATCCAAACGTCGTCGGCGTTCGTATCGCTCCACCGCCGGTGATTGCTTTTCACCACCGGCGGTGGAGTGATCTCACCACTGACGGTGCTCGGATCCTGTCACCGACGGTGGAGGAGGTACGAGGTTAGCGGTGAAATATATTAAACCTTCCTTCGACTTCAGAAGCCGACCTCTAAATTCGGATTACATGAGGGTTTAAACAATTTTTATTCCTTATCTTTAAGGA
>JBOFCW010000214.1:0-5273 GCA_051646395.1 Bacteroidales bacterium | reverse complement strand
GCTTGGCTTCCCAAAGCCGATATTAGATGCGATTTACCACATCCCGTAGCACCGGTTACAAGAATACATTCTCCATTTTTGAGATAATTACCTTGTAAAAGCCGATCGAAAAGTAAAGGGGAGAGACCTCTGGATGGGTCAACTGTAACCTGCTCAGGGCAGACGTCATAACGGAATCTGGCATCCTTTAAGAGGCGTTGGGTACGATTACTGTTACGCTGGTCTTTCTCGGCCTGGAGTAATAACTCCAGACCATCCTGCAATGAGAGAGAGTCTGCCCTTCTGGTTTCAGTAAGAGTTTGCCAACAAGCAGCCATTCCGGTAAGTTTTAAAGAACTGAGATTTTGTTTGATATTTTCCATGCTAAATCAATTAAAAGCTTCCTTTCCACGTATATTCTCATGGCTGGGAAGTGGTTGGTAATTATTTTCGTTTTGAGCATCCACACAATTATTTGTGATGAGATTATTGATAAAACTATAGGTCAGTATTTTATTATTGAGCGCAATCTGACAGGCTTTATTAAAGATGTCCGGGTCTGTGGCTCGTTGTAGCCGAAAGAGCCCTTCACACCGTTTGTACACAAGCTCTGCGGCAGCTGCATTGTCGAACATTTGTTGAACTAACTCTCCCATGGGGGAAGACAGCTTCTTGGCCTTCTCTATAAAAAACAGGGCGGATCGCCCCGTTACATATCCGTTGTTTGAAGCCATGTGCTCTGCCTTAGTGGTATATCCGGTCTTATAACTGCGAACATGTTTTGCTACGCAGTCTCCTGATACATAGATACTCACTAAAGTAGATGTATAAATAACCTTCGCTTTTTTACCCACATGAATATAGGGCACTGAGTAATGATGTTTATCTCTTGACAAATAAATGCAGCAGTTGTCCGAGATAGTCAGTTCACAATAGGATTTTACCTCAAAATCCGTTGCAGGCAGCTCTCTCAAACACTCTTTTTCTTGTGCCAGAAAAAGCTCTTCGCGGGTAAAGGGTTTGCGTGTAAATCGGCGCTGATTATGTTGGATCACCAACTCCATAATTGCTTTATTCAGCTCTTCCAGGGAAAAGAATACGACATCTCGTAAAGGGGCATAAAGGCGTTCATAGAACAGATGCACGTTAAATTCTACCGGACCTTTATCAGTGGGCTTACGCACACGGGCCGGACAAACGACAGCCCCATAATGTGTAGCAAAGTCTTCAAACATTCGGTTGATATCCGGTTCGTAACGGTCACTCTTTTTAACAGCAGACTTCAAATTATCAGGTACAAATATCTTTGGTACACCTCCAAAGAATTGTAAGCAATTTTTCATTGCAAACAAGAAATCAGCACTGTTTTGGGTAGGGACGCAGATGGCAAAACCATAATTTGAAAATGGAAGAGTTGCGACAAAGGTCTCCACCATTATAATCTCTCCCGTTAGCCGATCCGTATAATGCATTTTCTTTCCTGAGAAATCGATTTGCATCTCGTTACCGGGTATATGGATAAGAATGGCTGTCGTTTTCTGAGGTGTAACCTGTGCCAGTTCAAATTGCTGGAGATGGAAACAGAACTGGGAATACCCATAACCGTCAGGTTGTTGCCTTTTGTACTCTTGCCATAATAGCTGCTTGGTCATATGATCTCGGGAAAGCTCCTTGATGTAATAAGACAATCGGTCTTTGATATAATCAAAACGGTTATCCGGAGCCGTCACTTTACCGGATATAAAGAGGTTTTCCAGTTCCGGATCTTCCAGTGCCATTAACTCAGACATTGGTCTGTTTAAACTTTTATATTTATCGATGTATTGGGTAATGCACTGTCTGTCGATACGCAGCGTCTGATTAATCTTACGAATACTGAAGTCTTGTTCGTAAAGCTGAAGGATTTGTCTGATTTTGCTCATTTTTATTGGTTTTCCGGACATGATATGGCGCGATTTAAAATTGTTACTTAAAGTCGCGCAAATTAAACAATCAGATCTTTTATTATGCTAAAAATGGCAGGTTTTGCTCCGGAATAGAGGAGATCCCAAATAATGAGTTGTAAAAAAGCAATCAGCCAATTATCAGTTGTTTAATAATTAAAACTGGCAGGTTTTGCTCCGGAATGACATCGATTTAAGATTGTCGAAAAAGCAATACTTCCGAATTGAAACTAACTCTCTGATATTCTTTATAATATTGGTAGGTTTTGCTCCGGAATCCAAGTTGAAATACTGTAATAATGATACTTTCGATTCAAAAAAATGATATTTCTTTCGAAATTTTATTTGAAACATTCCATTTTAGACTGTTTTTCGAAAAATTGTTATCCGTGGTTTTCTGAACTAGAGGTGGTAGGTTTTGCTCCGGTGTACTTAGATGGACGCCTTTGGGCTGTGAGGTATGACGGACATAATGAAAATATACTCTATACTATCTTAGACAAATGGAATGATGTAACATGGTTGCGTTTGTTCTTTAAAGAGAATTATGATGATCTTAATTCATATTTTAAGATTACGGACGTAAATCAGGCAATATACGACACTATAGAGGATGCCGAACGGCTACAATGTCTTATCATGGATCTCTCCCCAGACGCTGATTTAGAGGAATTGTTTCGCCATCTCGAACCGAGTAGAATGACCGAGATAATACTTGGCAAGGAAAAGGGAAAAGTGGATAACCGACCTCTCCATGCTTCATGGTTACGGATATATGCCTTAAAGTTATCAAAGGGCATTTATATCATAACAGGAGGCGCAATTAAACTTACCGCTACTATGCAGGATCGTCAACATACGCTTGATGAATTAGCAAATATGGAACGTGTAAGGTAAGCGTCCCATTTTCCACCTCTTTTTCGTTCAGCTGATAGCATCTACCTTTGCTTCAAATCAAAAAATCGAATAATGAAGCAATCACAAATATTTCAGGATCATTACGAACCGTTTTTAAAAAGCGGATTATCTATTAAATCATATTGTCAACAATATGATTTGGATTATCACAGATTCCGTAAATGGCGGGTTACTCACGAGCAAATAAACAACTTACCCATCACATATCGTCCACGAGATAAAAAAAGCGCAATAGGAATTGCTCCATTACAAATCATACGGGATTCAGTAAGCACCCATGCTGATGTTGCACATTTAAAACTAAGAGTCAACCTCAAATTACCCCACGGTATCGATGTGAATGTTGAGAATATTACTCCCCGTGATCTTTTGTTTCTAATCCGGGGTCTTTAATCATGTTTTCCCTCAATGAATCCGGACAATATTATTTATGCAATGGTATTGTTGACATGCGCAAAGGAATCGATGCTCTTTATTGCGTCATATGCAACCAAATGAAAAGAGATCCTCTATCCGGTGAAATCTTCTTGTTTTTGGGACGGCGTCGAGATACGATAAAGATTCTACAATGGCAAAGAGGTGGCTTTGTCCTTTACATCAAACGTCTCGAGAGAGGAACATTTCAACTACCGGTTTATAACAAAGTCTCCAACTCCTGGCAAATGAAATGGACCGATTTTGTGATGATGATTGAAGGTATCAAACAAAATAAAACAACCCTTTGCAGAAGATATTCTCCAACCAAATAAAACATACCAAAACCCTTTATTCATGGGTATTTAAAGTGATTATGCATTTGGGAAAACCGAATTAAAAAGGTATCTTTATAGTATGAATCACGAGCAAATCATTATGCAATTAATGAGTCAGCTCACAGAAAAAGACAATCTTATCTGTGAGCTGACTCTGCGTATAGATGCGCTCATGCAAAATATCCAGAGCATGGATCAGAGGATTGCAACACTCGTAAATGCTCAGTTTGGAACCAAGAGTGAAAAGCTGAAAAAGAAACCTTCTGCTTCCCGGGAAGATCAGGATATGCCCGGATTGAATTTTGATAACGGGCAAGATCAGCTTTTATTACCACAGGAGTTCGAATCCGAAACGCCTGCCAAAAATGATTCTGTTAACTCAAAATCAAATGTAAAAACAGGCTCTCTTGAGTTTGATGGCATTGATAATATGCAACAAGTCATTCATAATATTTTCCCAAAAGAAGATTATTCGAATGCTCGTTTGCTGCGAGTGGAAGATGTAAAAATTATTCGGTATATTCCCGGATACTTCGTCGAAGAGATTTACCGAAACCATATTTATGCCGATAAAGAACGTATCCTAAGCGGTCAAATACCTGAAATTCGAACATTGGAAAGGTGCAAAGCGGACTCTTCTGTGTTAAGTATGATTCTTACAGCCAAGTATCGTTTTCACTTACCTCTTGAACGACAATTGCATCTGTTTCGGACAATGGGATATAATATTCCAAAATCTACCCTTAATAATTGGACGATTAAAGCCTGTAGATCTCTTGAGCCTCTGTATGAACAACTCAAAAAAACAGTGCTTGACTCTGATTATCTGGGCGGTGATGAAACAATTATGAATGTTCTGGAAAAAGGAAAGGAGAAAGTCAGAAAGGATTATGTTTGGGGGTTTAAGAATAGAGCCGTCAAGATGATGTTCTTTTTATATCAGCACGGATCACGATCTCAAAAAGTACTTTTTGATTTACTGGATAATTTCAACGGTGCTTTTCAGGCAGATGCATTCAGCGCTTATCGTAATCTTGAGAAACCACCCTTCAATCAACGAATTATAAGGCTTTCTTGTGCAGCTCATATCAGACGAAAGTTTTTCGATATTAAAGATAAGGAACCCAGAGCCATGAAAGCTTTAGCATATATCGGTGATCTTTATCTAATCGAAAAATATTGCCGAGAACAAAATTTTACTCCAATACAAACCTGTGAGTATCGGAATCAACATGCAACTCCTATTCTGAACCAATTCAAAGAATGGCTCGAGTATATGGCCAATTTGAATGAAGTATTACCCAAAAGTGCTTTGGGTAAAGCAATCGTATATGCTCGAAAAGAGTTTGATGCCCTTTGTAACTATCTTAAAGATGGAAGATATGCCATCGATAATAATGAACTCGAGCAATTAATGAGAGGCCCGGTCGTGGGTCGAAAGAATTATATGTTCTGTGGTAGTGAAAATGGAGCAGAATGTGCCGCAATCATATATTCTTTTGTGGAGAGTTGCAAGCTCAATGGCATTGATCCCTTCGCTTATCTCGATGATATCTTAAAACGATTACCCGATACAAAAAAATCCAACCTCAGAGAACTGCTTCCTGATAAATGGAAAGATCAAACTAAAATATGATTAAAAAGCGAAAATTACATGGGTAATTTTCGCTTTTTAATTTTG